>CAJGCS010000066.1 GCA_904501965.1 uncultured Bacilli bacterium
AAATATTTTGATTAACTCTAGAGGTTTTTCATTAATATCAATTATAATGTCTAAACCAAGTATTGAAGAATTATTATCAAGTATTTATATTGTTTCATTATTAGATAAATTTAATTTTACATATATACTAACAATATTAATTGCATTTGTTACACTTGTTTTTGCATGTGTTAGTGCAACAACACATGGAAAATGTAAAAAGGAAAAATAATAAAAAAACTCAATATGCCAAATTTGGCTTATTGAGTTTTTATTTTACTAAGTTTTTATTTATTTGAATTTGTAATATTTTTATTACTACTTCGCATATAACAGAGATTACAAATAAAAGTATTAAAATAAATACAATAACTCCTGATTCCACTTGATTTGAATATAAGATACCACCAAGGGTTGCATGAGAATCTGTTTGTTGAAAGCCTATAAACTCTCCCATAACAACAGCTTTTATACCAAGTGATATTGATTGTAATAAAACCATTAAAATGTAAGGTAACATAAGAGGTATATATATTTTAAATACTTTTTTAAAGAAAGAGATTTGTTCTAGTTTTAAAACATCCTCGATGCCTTTATCAATGTTGTCATATGATGTGATTAAACCTTCTACTATTATTGGTGTTGTTACCATAATTGCAAGTATTATTGGTACTAAGAATTTTTCATTTTTATCTAAGATTAAAAATAAATAAACACTTATAGCCATAGTAGGAACTACATGAAAGAATGATAATATTGGTGTAAAGAAACCTATTAAGTTTTTATTAAGTATATATATAACAAGTATTACGAATGAATATAAAAATGAAATAAGTAGCGATACTATTACAAATATAATTAATTCAGGTATTGCTTGATAATTATCTATTAATACTATTTTTGCACCATCAATTACCATTTGAAATGTTGGAAATATGAAAGTATTATTTATTATTTTAGATAAAATAAATATACTTATCAAAAGTAATACAACTGTTATAGTTGAATATATATATTTACTTTTGATAATAGAATTCTTCATCTGGTAATTTTCCACCTACGGTTGCGCCAATACCAAGATCAATTACTTTTTGGAAATATGTGTTAATTGATTCTTGTTCATTTTCTACAATTTTAAAGTTACATCTTGTAATAGCGTCTACAAGTACAGATTCATTTGCAACTAGAAGTTTATCTACACGTTTAGCTGCAGCTACAACTTCTTCTTTTTCATTTTCAACGTTTTTAACATTTTTCTCTACTAAACTTAAGAATGTTTTTGTTTTTTCAATTGAATCTTTTTTTACAAAAATAGCTGCTTGAGGAACATCAGCTCCATCAAATCCTGCCATCTTTGTCCATGCGTCTGCAAGTGAATATACATAAAATGTACCCTTTTGTAAAACGCTTGATAAAGCAGGTTCTGCACTTAAAATAATATCAGCACCATTTGCAAGTAACATTTTGTTTGCATCGGCAACATTAGCCATATATGTTACATTTGGTTCGATGTTATGATGTTTAACAAGTGATCTAAATATTACATCTGGAGTTGAGTTTTGACCAAAGATAGTAATATCTTTTTGATGTAGTTGTTCAAATGATGTAATTTCTTCTCTTGATACAATATAGTAATTGCACCATACAAGTGTGTGGAACATTACATATTGGAAGTCTTCTGTTGAAGATGCTAGTTTTGCGCCAAGGTTAATAGGTGCAACAATAATATCTTTTTTACCTTTAACAAATTCTGCACTTAAAGCTTGAGGACCACTTACGATTTCAGTATCAATACGTCCATATTCTTCAATTGATTTGCCAAGTAAAAGTGTTGGTGTACCTGTTGGAGCTATGATAGAAATTTCATTTTTGTTTCCTTCAATTTCTAATCCCCCACAAGATGATAATGTAAATATACTTACAAATGCAAGTAAAATTGTTAATACTAAGTTTTTAATTTTCATAATTAATTTCTCCTTTTCATTGCATAATTATTATACTTATTATATAATGTAAATAATGTAATATTTGTTACACTTTAAGAGGTTTGTATGAAAAATATTGAAAAAGTCTTTTTAGAACATGGAAGTGTTGCTGAATATAAAAATGGTGATGTAATATTTAATGAAGGTGCAGTTTGTTCAAAAGTTGGTTACATCATTAAAGGTAGAGTAAAGATTGCAACATATACCGAAAATGAAGGAGAAGTTGTTATTAATCTACTTTCTAAAAATGAAGTGTTTGGCGACCTATTATTATTTTCTTCTACACCTAATTATTATGGTATGGGAATATGTTTAGAAAATACTGTAATATCTTATTTAAGTAAAGAAAAAGTTCTTAGTTTAATGGAAAAAGATAAAATGTTTTTAACATCTTTTTTAAACTTAATAACTAATAAAGGTGTTCGTTTAAAACAGATAAATAAGTTATATGCTCATAAAAATATTGAAGAGCGTTTTACTTACTATATATATCATGTCACAAAATCAAAAAATAATGTAGTTAAATTTAAAAGTATTACAGATATTGCCCATATCTTATCAATTCCAAGACCCTCTCTTTCTAGGGTAATTCATAAGATGAAACGAGATGGAAAAATTGATATTTTAAGACATGAAATAATTATAAAAAAATAAAAGCCAATTGGCTTTTATTTTTCATTTTCTTCTTCTCTTAATTCAAATAAATTTTCTTCTTCTACTTCTTCTTCTAAATCTGTCATTAATGGTTTAGAAATATTTATTTGATTTACTAGTTCATCCATCTTTTCAAAATCATATGGAATAATTTCAAAGTAGTACTCTTCACCATCAATATCAAATATAACTCTTTTACATTTTGTGATGTGATATGTAATACCTTTTTTAACTACTGCGCCATCAATACTTTGTGAATATTCTTGTGTATATTCTTTTTCTTGTGTCCAGTTAGAAAAAGCTTTCTTTTCTTCAATTTCAACTACTTCTTTGAAAGATTCTAGTGGAAATTCATATACGTTAATATTATCAGAAACACAGAAGTTACCATTTTTTATAAACATAACTGTTGGGACGTTATTATATGTACCAAATGTTAAGATTGGTTTTACTTCACCTTTTTTAATAGTAAACATTGCATGTAGTATATCGATTTTATATGTATTTTCATCAAATTCAAAGAATTCAGCTCTTTTTTGCATCCAATTTTCAAGTTCTTTTTTATTCCATTCTAAATCTTCTAAGATCTCTTTTTTTGGTTTTATGAAGTTAGATACAATTCTTGCTATAATACCTGCAACTAAAGCTATTCCACCAACGATTAAAACAATTTTTCTTTGTTCCCACATTTGTGAAAAACTATTATCTTTTATTGCAAGTAAGATACAAGATATAACTAAAACAGCTCCAAAGAAAATTATGTATTTAGAGTATTTTTTCAGTTTATTTTCTAATTTTTTATGGATATTAAAAGAGACTTGAGTAATTTCATCATATTCGTTTTCTAAAGCTTTTGAAATTGTTTTTGTAACATATTCGCTTGCTTTACTAGGTTTATTATTAGTTTTATCAAATCCAAATAATGGTTTCATATATATACCTCTTTTCTAATAAGTATTATATCAAATGTTTTTGTTTTAATCAAATATTATGTGTAATTAATAAAATATAAAAAGTGGTTCTAAAAAAGAACCACTTTATTTTTTTACTTTTCTGGGAATTTTACTCTTGCTTTATAGTGAGTATGTAATAATTCATGAGCTTTATGAGAGTTAGGTTCACCTAAGAATTCTTTGTATAAAGCTTGAATTTGTGTATTGTTGTGAGATTGACGTAAAGCTTGTCTTTCATCTTCTGAATATAAAGCTTGAGCACGTTTTTCTCTGTAAGTATCATAGATATTGTTTTCTTCATTTGGTAAGAATACTGGTTTAACATATGGTTGACCACCACCGTTTACACATCCACCTGGGCAACCCATGATTTCGATGAATGTATAAGGGCTATTACCTTCTTTGATTTGATCTAATAATACTTTAGCATTCTTCATACCAGATGCAACAGCAACTTTGATTTCTTGACCATTGATTTCGATAGCAGCTTCTTTTAAGCCTTCCATACCACGTACTGCATCGAATTTAACAGCTTCGTGTTCTTTACCTGTTAATGCATGATAAGCAGTTCTTAGTGCAGCTTCCATAACACCACCAGTAGCACCGAAGATAACACCAGCACCTGTGTATTCACCCATGATGTCTTGGTCGAATTCTTCTTCAGGAAGTTTAGCGAAGTTCATACCGCTACGTTTAATTAACTTAGCAAGTTCTCTTGTAGTTAATACAACATCAACATCTCTTAAACCTTCAGCTTCCATTTCTGGACGTTCTTTTTCATATTTCTTAGCTGTACAAGGCATAATTGATACTACACAAATGTTAGCTGGATCAATTCCTTGTTTTTCTGCAAAGTATGATTTAATGATTGCACCTTGCATTTGGTGTGGAGATTTACAACTTGAAAGATGAGGTAATAATTCACCATAGTTGATTTCTGCATAATTAACCCAACCTGGAGAGCATGAAGTAATCATTGGTAATACACCACCATTTTTGATTCTACCTAATAATTCAGTAGCTTCTTCCATGATTGTTAAGTCAGCTGCAAAGTTTGTATCATAAACTTTATCAAAGCCTAATCTTCTTAAAGCTGCAACCATTTGGCCTGTAACTGGAGTACCAATTTTGTAACCAAATTCTTCGCCTAAAGCTGCACGAACAGCTGGAGCTGTTTGAACAACCATATATTTGCCTTGTTTTCTATATTCATCATATTTAGCAATTTCGCTCTTTTCCATTAAAGCACCAGTAGGACATACGCTTACGCATTGACCACAAAGGATACATGGACTATCTTCGAAACTTCTGTTTTCTGCAGGTGAAACGATTGTGTTGAAACCACGGTTTTCGAAACCTAAAATACCTAAACCATGAGCTGCTTTACAACGTGCTACACAACGACCACATAAAATACATTTAGATGTATCTCTAATGATTGATGGAGTTAATTGATCAACTGTAACAGGAGTTTTAGCACCTAAGAATTTTTCAGGTCTAGCGCCTGTAACTTTTGCAACATGTAATAATTCACATTGACCATTTTTATCACATTGTTGACATTCCATTGAGTGATTTGATAATAATAATTCAACACTGAATCTTCTTGCTTCTACTGCTTTAGGAGTGTTAATTTTAATTTCCATTCCTTCTGCAACTGGGTATACACATGATGCAACTAAACCTCTTGCACCTGTTGCTTCAACTAAACAAACACGACAAGATGCTAAGCTACATTCACCATGGTTGAATGCACATAAAGAAGGGATTTCATAACCACATTCTCTAGCAGCTTCTAATATTGTTAAGCCTTCTTCTACTTGGTAGGCTTGACCTTCGATTTTAATATTTACTTTTGCCATTTTATGCCTCCCCTATCGTTTAATGATTGCGCCAAATTTACAAGATGATAAGCACATACCGCACTTAATACATTTTGCTTGATCGATTACATAAGGTGTTTTACGAACTTCACCAGAGATTGCAGCTACTGGACATTGACGAGCACATAATGAACACATCTTACATTTTTCAGGTTCAATATAATATTCCATTAAATTCTTACAAATCTTAGCTGGACATTTCTTATCAACGATATGAGCGATATATTCTTCTCTGAATTGTTTCATTGTAGAAATGATTGGGTTAGCTGCAGTTTGACCTAAACCACATAATGAATTAGATTTAACATATTCTGCTAATTCTTCTAATTCTTCTAAGTCTTTCATTTCACCCTTACCATCAGTAATCTTAGTTAAGATTTCTAACATACGTTTTGTACCGATACGGCAAGGAGAACATTTACCACATGATTCATCACAAATGAATTCCATATAGAATTTAGCAACGTCAACCATACAGTTATCTTCATCCATAACGATAGCACCACCTGAACCCATCA
>CAJGCS010000067.1 GCA_904501965.1 uncultured Bacilli bacterium
AAAGGTCCTAAGAAGACTGTAGCTAATAAGAAGAAATAGGAGGCTTTAGGTAAATGGCTCGTAAAGTAGTTCGTAAACGTCGTGTGAAAAAGAATATACCTTTAGGTGTAGCTCATATTCACTCAACATTCAATAATACAATCGTTACTATCACTGACCCAGCTGGTAATGCAGTTGCATGGAGCAGTGCTGGTGCAGTAGGTTTCAAAGGTAGTAAAAAATCAACACCATTTGCTGCACAAATGGCTTCAGAAGCTTGTGCTAAAGTAGCTATTGAAAATGGTATGCAAAAAGTTGAAGTAACTGTTAAAGGCCCAGGTCCTGGCCGTGAAGCTGCAATTAGATCATTACAAGTAGCAGGATTAGATATCGTATCAATCCAAGACGTTACACCAATTCCTCATAATGGTTGTCGTGCTCCAAAAAGACCACGTGGATAATTTTAAAGGTTTATTAACACTCAAGTTTTTATAAAAATTAAAATTAACCAAAAATTAAGGAGGATATGAAATTGAGAAAAGTTGAATTTATCAAACCAACTTTAAATATTGTAAATGATGCTAATGTACAAGATCCTAATTATTGTAAATTAGAAATTAGTCCACTTGAACGTGGGTATGGTTTAACTATTGGTAACGCACTTAGAAGAGTACTTCTTTCATCAATGCCTGGTGCAGCTGCCGTTGCAATTTCAATTGAAGGCGCTGAACATGAATTCTGTGGTATTGAAGGTATTAAAGAAGATGTTACTGAAATTATCTTAAATGTTAAAAATGTTATTTTCACAATTAACTTTGATAAAGCAGCTACAGGTGATTTCGGGGATGAACTTCAAGTGTTACGTTTAGAATTAAACGAATACTTACCAACAATTGAAGAACAAAAGAAAGCAGGTATTAAAGAAGAAGAACTTGAATATAGTAGAGTTGTTACTGCTAATTCAATCGACTTAACTGCTAGTGAACTTGTTACAGTTGTTAATACAGATACACCAATTGCAACACTTGCACCTGGTGGAAAATTATCAATGGAATTATTCATTCGTACTGGTGTTGGCTATGTAAGCGCAGAAGAAAATAAACGTTTCTGCAAAGAAAATAACAGCCGTATCATCGGACGTTTACCAGTTGACTCAATTTTCACACCAATTACAAGATGCAAATATGATGTAGTAAAAACACGTTTCGAAGACAACTTTGACTGTGACTTAGTTACAATTGAAGTTTGGACAAATGGTAGCATTACTGCAACAAATGCATTATCACTTGCATCTAAATTCTTAGTTGAACATTTCGCGTTAATTCAAGACTTAAATGAATTTATTAAAGAACGTGAATATATGACTCAAAAAGAAGAAAAAGTTACAAACTCTAAACTAGATCGTAAGATTGAAGATTTAGACTTATCAGTTCGTTCTTACAACTGTTTAAAACGTGCTAACATCAACACAGTTGGTGAATTAACACAAAAGACAGAAGAAGAAATGATGAAAGTTCGTAACTTAGGACGCAAGTCACTAAAAGAAGTTGTACAAAAACTTCGTAGTGAAGGCTTAGATCTTAAAAATAGTTCTTCATTCGACTTCGATGATGACGAAGACGATTATGATGAAGAATAATCTATAATACTATAAACTTTAGAATAGGAGATTAAAAATTATGGCACAAGGTTATCGTACATTAAGTCGCAAAAGCCATCAAAGAAAAGCTTTATTACGTGATTTAATTACTGATTTAATTTTAAATGGCAGAATTGAAACAACTGAAACTAAAGCAAAAGAATTAAAAAGATTGGCTGATAAAATGGTTACATTAGGTAAAAAAGGAACTTTAGCAGCAAGACGTCAAGCAGCTGAATTAATCCGTTTCGAAACTGATGAACAAGGTCAATACGCAATTCAAAAGTTGTTTGCAGAAATTGCCCCTAAATATGCAGACCGTAACGGTGGATACACAAGAGTATTAAAACTTGGTCCTCGTCGTGGTGATGCTACAGAAATGGCAATTATCGAATTCATTTAATATATATATAAAAAATCCCACCTCAATACTGAGGTGGTTTTTTAAGTAAAATATCTTAATAATTTGCAAATTAGTAGAACAAAAATAAAGTATATGTTATTATTAAAGAAAGTATATAAAGATAGTAATATACTAAACAATTAAAGGAGGATTAATATGAACGCACAACCAAAATTTCAAACTCTTACAAAAGTATTTGGTATTGTTTCAATGGTACTAAGCGTAATTTTAACAATTGGTAGATTTATTCCAATCATTTCATATCTTGCATGGGCATGTGTATTATTACCATGGATCTTTGCAATTGTTGCACTTGCACTAGGTATTGTTGACTGCGTAAAAGCAAAAGTAAAAGGCGGTATGGTTTTAGGTATCGTTGCTCTTTGTGTTGAAGTACTTAGTGGAATTCTTTACGTTGTTATTGCTTTCGGAATTGCGATTATTGCCGGAATTATAACAGCTGTTGCTAACTATTAATAGTAAAATAAGGCATCTTAATTTATTTAAGATGCTTTTTTATATGTCAACATTTTACATCTTTTAACAAAATCATATAAAAATTTTTAAAATACCAACCTAAACTCCCTAAAAAAATAAGAGTAGATAAATTGAAACTCCCTTGAAAAAGTTGTAAAATATATATGGGTGATTAATATGTTTAAAAGAAAACTATATGATTTATTAATAGACTGGAAAGAATCTACTATAAATAAAACCCCTTTAGTTATTAAAGGCGTAACGAGATGTGGTAAAACAACACTCGTAAAATATTTTGGTAAGCAAAATTATAAATATGTTGTATACATTGACTTTAAACAAGACGAAAAAGTAAAAGAAATATTTAATTCATATATTAATATAAATGATTTAATATTATCACTTAGTTCATGTAATAAAGATTATAACTTTATTCAAAATGAAACTATAGTTATTTTTGATAACATTGAATATAACCTTAATGCAATTAGTGCAGCTAAAATTTTTATGGAAACATTAAGCATTGATGTTATAATAACAACATCAATGGATATTAAAAAATATACAGACTTTGATATTGTAAATCTATATCCTTTAGATTTCGAAGAGTTTTTATTTGCTCATGATACTCACGATGAATTAGCATATTATATAAGAACATGTGTATTAAATGATGAAAAAATAAACGAAACTCTTCATAAAAAACTAACCAAACTATTTAGTATATATATTTGTGTTGGAGGATTTCCAGAAGCAGTAATTGAATATTTTAAAACACATCACTTAAATAATGTAAGAAGTATACAAGAAAAAATAATAAATTCAATTATTGACTCCTTTGGAAAAACAATAAAAAATAATAATACTTTATATATTGATAACACAAAGAAAGAAAGAATGAAAGAAATATTCTTATCTATAAATAATCAACTACTAAAGGATAACAAAAAATTTTTGTATACTCTCCTAAAACAAAAAGCATCATCAAGAGAATATAAAGAATCTTTAGATGAACTTGAAAGTATAAATGTTATTATTAAATCTCATAACATGAATACTATTAATACTCCTTTATCAAAACACATAATTGATTCAGTATTTAAAATATATATTCTTGATATTGGTTTATTTGTATCAATGCAAGATTTAGAAATATCACATAGAATCCTAAATAAAGAATACAACATATGTAATAACGCTTTATATGAATCAATTATAGCTGATGCCTTTATAAAAAATAGTAGACCTCTTTATTACTTTAAAAAACAAAGTGGTTTAGAAATTGACTTTGTTATATTTTATAATGGATCTATTAAACTTGTTGAACTTAGAAAAACAACAGGAAATACAAAAGCATACAAACAAATACTAGAGGATAATATTAATTATAGTAATGTAAATCACTTAATAAAATTTCAAGATGAAAACATTTCAATAAGTAATAATACATATATATATCCATATTATCTTGCAAGTTTTATATATTAACAAAATAAAAGAATAATAATAAATATGATTTAATATTTATGTATTTTAAAACTAAGCACTAAAACTAATTCGCAAAGGAATTCAACTTTCAATTTTACCCCCAATTTGCCCCTCAAAAGACGATTTAAGTATATTTTAGTAAGACTTGGTAAAATTATAATAAAAACAAATGATATGAGGTGAATGTATGGATTTATTATTTTTAATAATAGAAGCTATATTAATATTATTTTCAATCATTGCTCATGAAATGGCACATGCATATATGTCTTTTTTCTTAGGTGATCCAACACCAAAAGAAACAGGAAGACTTACACCAAACCCATTAAAACACTTAGACATATGGGGACTTATCTTTATGTTAGTATTTAGAATTGGGTGGGCAAAACCAGTAAGAATTAATTCAGAATATTATAAAAATAGACGAGTAGGTATATTTTTAGTAGCGCTTGCGGGGCCATTTACAAACTTTATTATATTTATAGTAGCATTATTATTATCAGTACTAGTATTTAAATTAAATATTGATCCAAATATAAAAGCAATATTATTTAATATATTATTTACTCTTGCAAGTATAAACATATCACTTTGCTTATTTAACCTTATTCCAATTCCGCCACTTGATGGATCTAGAATTGTTGGTTCTTTCCTTTCTGCAAACGCATATATCGGATATATGAAAGTTGAAAGATATGGGTTTTATATTATAATGGCATTACTTGGCCTAGATAATATTTTAGCATATCTAAGAGGAACAACCCCACTATTTGAAAAAGCAATAGAAACAATATTCTATTTCTTCTTTGATGTAATTTTGAAGATATTTGTATAAAGAAAATAAGACAAAAACAAACGAAGTAAACATAAGTTTTACTTCGTTTTTTAACAAAAAATTTAAAAATAAAAAAATTTTTAAAAATTTTTTCACTTACCGCAAAATCCAGCAAATTTCGACAAATCGATGTGATATAATGTCAGTGTAAACATAAAAGACAATATGTTTACTTCTTCTTATAAAACAATATTTATCAAAAAAGTACTACTTATTTAGTCCTTTTAAGTAGTACTAGCAAATTCCAAGCAATGTATAAAACATTGTTGTATTAATATAAATGTTAAAGAATACTCTTTAACATAAAAGATGGCTGGGAAGTGGTTACCACTTCCCTTAATACGTAAAATAACAACTCACTAGGAGTTGTTATTTTTCATTAAATCATGCTTTTCTAAATATGTATAAATCATTTGAACAATATCTTCATATGTAGTTAATCCTTTTCCTACAGCAACCTTTAAGTATGGAGCTGGGAACATCATATATACTTCATATGAAATGTAATCACTAAAGTCTTCATATGTATATAAACCATATTTTTCAATATCTGCTTGCATTTGTTCTTCATCATAAGTTAAGTTATCACCAAACTCGAAGATGTTGAATAAACCAGGAATACCTGCAGGCATTGATAACATATCTTCAGTAAAGTAATTTAAGTGATATACAGTAACTGGTGAATAAACTGTTGTTAATTCTTCTGTTACATATGCATCAACAAGCGTTACTTCTGATTCAACATAATTAATTCCATCATAGTCTGCTTGATAGAATTTATGTCCAATAAATTCATGCATATTATCTTCTCTGATATAAACATATTTATTTAAGTCTAAATCAAAGAATCCATGTTCATAAACTACTTTAACAATTGTACCATCACTGAATTTTAGGTTAACTATTTTATAAATTCCTTCAGGCTCAATATCAATAAAGATAATATTGGCAAATTCGTATTTACCTGTTTCATGGTTAAATACCAGTAATAAATCATCAGCAGTTAAATCTTTAACTTGTTTCTTAGTTCCA
>CAJGCS010000068.1 GCA_904501965.1 uncultured Bacilli bacterium
TCAGAAAGAATTAGAATAGCTTTAGAGAAAGGAGATAAGTAACATGCCTATTAAAAGAGATTATGCAAAAGATGAAATGATGGATAATCTAATTAATAAAGAAACTAATGGTGAAATTGCTGATGATCATGAAGATTTAAAACATGCTGAAGAATTCAACAAAGAACCAGAAAATGTTCAAATTGATCCTGAAGAAATTAAAGCATTTAATTCTAAATATGGTGTTAACAGACGTGTTAAAAATAAACCTGAATTACGACAAAAGAATATTATTCTTTCTGTTAAACATTTAAAACAATTCTTCTTCTATGGTGTAGGTCGTCATCGTGGAAAAAATAAAGCCGTATCAAACATTTCATTTGATGTTCATGAAGGTGAATGTGTAGGTATCGTTGGTGAATCTGGTTGTGGGAAGACAACTACAGGTCGTTCAATCATTAAACTTTACAATATAACTTCTGGTTCAGTTTATTATCGTGGTGTTCGTATCTCTGCTGGGGATAGATGGAACAGAAAAGAAATTAAATATACAAATATTCGTAGAAGAGCAAAAATTAAAGAACTTAAGACTTTATGTGCAAATGCTATGAATGGTGTTCATGCAGAAGAAGAAACAGATCAATTAAAAGCTTTAGTAGATAAAGCTAAGAAAATTCTTGAAAAAATCGCAAGAATTAACGAAGTATTCAATATTAGACTTGTAAGAGTTCCTTCTGGTAAAACTCCACATTTTTCAAGAAGAAATACTAAGGCTAGTATTTATACACCTGAAAAAGAACAAGTTCTTGCAAGAGAATATGGAAAATTAAGACAAGTTCAATCTCAAATCAAAGCATATTACGATGAAATGATTAGAGAGGCTAATGCTTATGCTGATGGTATTGTAAATGTACAACGTAAAGAAATTGAACAAATTCACTTCGATAACAGCCATGTAAGTCGTAAGCTAGTTAATGAAATTCAAATGATCTTCCAAGATCCAATTGACTCTCTTGACCCAAGAATGACTGTTGAAGATATTATTCAAGAAGGTTTAAAAATTCAAGGTCATCATAACAAACAACAAAATCACAAAAAGGTTGTTGAAATGCTTGAAACTGTAGGTTTAGTTGCAGACCACGCTTCACGTTATCCACATGAATTCTCAGGTGGTCAACGTCAAAGAATTGGTATCGCAAGAGCACTTGTAATGAATCCAAAACTTCTTATTTGTGACGAACCAATTAGTGCCCTTGACGTTTCTATTAGAGCCCAAGTAATTAACTTACTTAACGAGCTAAAAGATGATCTTGGCTTATCAATCATCTTCATTGCCCATGACTTATCAGTAGTTAAATACTTCTGTGATAGAATTGTAGTTATGTACTTTGGTAAAATTGTAGAATGTGCATCAAGTGACGAATTATTCAAAAACCCAATGCACCCTTATACAAGAGCTTTACTTTCAGCTATTCCAAAACCAAACCCAATTACAGAAAAAACTCGTCAAAGAATTTTATATTCTCCAGCTATGCATGATTACTCAACTGATTTGCCTGAATTAAGAGAATTAAAACCAGGTCACCAAGTATACTGTAATCAAGCTGAATATGAAGAATATTTAAAAGAATTAAAGGACTAATATGCGTATTTTTAGAAGACTTTTCCTACACTCATATAAACATTATCTTATAGCAACAATATCTTGTGTAACGTTTATATTTGCACATAATGCTTTGAGAAATTTCAATCTATTTCTCCTTCCAAGCGGAATTGTTACAGGGGGGTTAATTTGTGCCCTTGTAGGATTATTGATACTTGCTATTTTCTATGGTGCTTTTGATACATTTATTTATGGATTTCAAGTCATGAGAAAAGGCTCAAAAAGAGAACATAAAGACTTAGTTGAATATACTGAGCATAAAGCAAGAGAAAGAAAAGGAAAAAGTCTATATTATATGCCGTATATTGTAGTTGGAATCCTAGTTGCAATCGTCGGATCAATTGGTTTAATATTTACTCAGCCAAAAGAAAAACTACCAACACCTACTGGTTTCGAATACACAATCGAAGAAGAAACCGAAAAAGTAACACTTACTTGGGACGAGGTAGAAGGCGCAACAAATGGTTATTATGTTCGTATATATAAATATGTATATACTAAAGATGATGAAGATGGTAATCCTTTATATGAAAGAGCTTCAATAAAAGAAGAAGCTGTTGAAGGTCTTACTTATGAAATTGTAATAGAAGGTATTACAAATGCAGAAAGTACTAAAGAAGAATATTATTTTGAAGTATTTGTTTTAGGAAATGATAAGTATAATCCATCAGACGAAGCGCAAAAAATATATCCAAAATCTCACTCAAATGAGTGAGATTTTTTTCATCTATAAGGTAAAAAAATAATTTTTGTGATATAATACCTTTGAGGTAAAAATTATGAAATTTAAAGTCGGTAACGTAGAACCTAAAAACAACTTAATCCTTGCTCCTATGGCTGGTGTAACAACTTCATCATTTAGAAAGATATGTTTAGAACATGGCGCCGGTATGGTATATGCGGAGATGATTAGTGATAAAGGACTTGAATATAATAACGAAAAAACATTAAAAATGATTGAGATAGATGAATCTGAGCATCCAATCGCTATGCAAGTATTTGGTAGTTCATATCAAACGATAACTCCATCAGTTGGGAAAATATTAGAAAGATCAAATGTTGATATAATAGATGTTAATATGGGTTGCCCTGTTAATAAAGTAGTAAAAGGAGGAAGTGGTTCAGCTTTATTAAAAACCCCTGAAAAAATCTACGATATTGTATCAAGCCTTAAAGATAACTATAACATTCCTATAACTATCAAAATTAGGGCTGGATGGGACTCAAATAGCATAAATTGCGATGAAGTTGCAAAACTCGCAACAAAAGCAGGTGTAGATGCAATTGCAATTCATGGTAGAACTAGAGCACAAATGTATAATGGTTTTGCAAATCTTGATTATATTAAAATGGTTAAAGATGCAACTGATAAACCTGTTATCGGTAATGGTGATATTAAAGACTTCGAAAGTGCAAAAAGAATGCTTGATGAAACAGGAGTAGATGCTTTGATGATTGGGCGAGCTGCTCTTGGAAATCCTTGGATTTTTGATGAAATATTAAAAGGTAGAGAAAACAAAATAATTGAAAAACCAACAAAGAAAGAAATCATTGAAACGTTATTACTTCACGCTCATACATTAATGGAACAAAAAGGCGAACATATTGCAATGATCGAAATGAGAACTCATGCAGGTTGGTACTTAAAACAAATACCTGGAACAAAAATATATCGCCCTTTAATTGTTAGTGTAAAAACATTTGATGAACTTAATAAAATCTGTAGTGATGTATTAAATAATCCATATATAAAATAAAAAACAATTGTAAGAAAAATTCTTACAATTGTTTTTATTTAACCTCATAGTTTTTATATAAATTGTATAAATGATTACTTAAAGAAACTACTACATTTATTCCTTCAGGTAAATACTCAGTATTTAAAACATGAGCTTTATTACAAAGAGTATTATATATATCACCACGTTCAAATGGAAGTAGTAGTGTACAAGTAACAAAGTCAGGGAATAACGTATCTTCAATATATTTACAAAGTACATCATAACCTTCTAAAGTAATGCTTGATAACATAATAGATGGATTTAATTTGTTATTAACAAACATCTTATTTGGAAGTAGGTCAACCTTGTTATATGCGTATAAAATAGGAATATCTTTTACACCTAATTCTTTTAAAACTGTGTTTGTTGTTTCAATTTGAAGTTCCATATATGGACTTGTTGAATCAATTACATGAATAATTAAACTTGCTTCTTTAATTTCTTCTAACGTAGACTTGAAAGATTCAACTAAGTAGTGAGGAAGTTTACTAACAAAACCAACTGTATCAGTTATTAAAAATTCTTTGTTATTAGGAAGTTTAATAGACCTAGTTGAAGTTTCAAGTGTTGCAAATAACATATTTTTAACAAATACTTGTTTATCTATATCAAGAGTTCTATACATTCTTAAAAGCGTATTAATAGTAGATGATTTACCCGCATTAGTATAACCTACAAAAGCTACAGTTTTAATACCACTTGCATCTCTTGATTTTCTTGAAGTCTGTCTTGATTTAACAATATCTTCAAGTTCGGTTTTCGCTTTTTGTATTTTTCTTTCAATATGACGGCGATCTAGTTCTAGTTTAGTTTCACCACTACCGCGTCTTGCACCGCTTGCGCCGCCACCGCCACCGCCAGTTCTAGATAAATTGTTATGTAGACCGATTAATCTAGGAAGTGAGTAATTAAGGTTTGCAATCTCAACTTGAAGGCTTGCTTCTTTTGTTCTAGCACGAATTTTGAATATTTCTAAAATTAACATAGTTCTATCTAAAACTTCACAAGACAAATAATCAGTAATGTTTTTAAGTTGAACTGGAGATAAGTCATCATTAAAAATAACTAAGCTTGGGTTAACTACATCAACTAGATTTTTTAATTCTTCAAGCTTACCTTTTCCAAGATATGTTGCAGTATTAAAGTGAGGTAAATTCTGAATAAGAGTATCGATTACTTCAATATCAAGTGCTTCACACAAATTACATGTTTCATTAAATTGGTAATTAAAAAGTTCATCATTTCCAGTATTGATACCAACAACGATTGCTTTTTCAAACGCGTTATTTTGATTATTCATTTTAGCACCTCCTTATTTATATATTATATATTTTACAATACTTTATACTTTTAAACAATTTTATTGATAAGAAATATTAGTCAAACATATAATGAAATGTAGTATTAATTAAATAAGATTTTATGATGGAGGAAAGATAATGTTAGAAATGTTCAGCGTCCAAGCTGTGAATATAATTGAAGATGCAAAAAATAATGCATTAAAACAAGGCGAAGAAGTTGTTGGTAGTGAACACTTATTAGTCGCAATGTATAATATGAAAGATTCAATCTGTCATTTTTTATTAAGCGAGTTAAATATTAAAATTGATAATATTCTTCAAGAAATAAGTAAAATGAAAATAATTCATAAAAAAGAAAACAATACAATATTTTCAAAAAAATTTGAACAAATAATAAAAAATGCAAAAGATTTAGCAATACTTTGTAAAAGCGATTATGTATATGATGAACATATATTTTATAGTCTTTTAGAATTAAAAGATTCTGTTGCATACGAAATACTTGAAAACTTAAGAATTGATACCGAAGAGATGCTTGATGATATCGAAGAAATTTTTAGTTTTTTTGAAAAAGAGCAAGAAGAACGTCCTTTTCCATTTTTAAAACAATTAAAACCTGATAACTTTCACCATCCTTATATCAAGAGAAAAGATTATGTGGAGCAAATCATATATATATTAAAGAAAAAACAAAAGAATAATCCCCTCCTTATTGGAAATGCAGGAGTCGGTAAAAGTGCAATTATTGAAGGTGTTTGTAAAGAGTTAAAAAACGAGCTTATTTATGAACTTGATCTTGGAAGTATAGTTGCAGGTACAAAGTATAGAGGAGAACTTGAAGAAAAATTATTAAAAGCAATGGAGTTTATCGAATCAAAAAAGGCAATTGTTTTTATTGATGAGATTCATAATATTGTTGGTGCAGGATCTAACGATGGATCTTTAGATATATCAAACATATTAAAACCATATCTTACTAATTCAAATATAAAACTTATTGGTGCAACCACAATTGATGAGTATCATAAACATATATATAAGGATAAAGCTTTATCAAGAAGATTTCAAAATATATATATAGATGAAGCTACAAAAGAAGAAACTTTAAAGATATTAACAAAGATAAA
>CAJGCS010000069.1 GCA_904501965.1 uncultured Bacilli bacterium
CCATTTGATTCAAATTCCAGAAGACATACAAGTTTTGTTGCATGCAACGTAACACCAGAAATAAATAATACAATAGAAATAGAAGTATTAGATGAAGATATAAGAGTAGATACATATCGCTCAAGTGGTGCCGGTGGACAACATGTAAATACAACAGATTCTGCAATTCGTATTACACATATTCCTACCGGAATTGTTGTATGTTGTCAAAACGAAAGAAGTCAAATTCAAAATAAAGAACGCGCAATGCAAATCTTAAAATCAAAGCTTATCACAAGAAAACAAGAAGAAAATGAGAAGAATTTAAAAAATATAACAGGCGATTTATCAGATAATGCATTTGGTAGTCAAATAAGAAGTTATGTTTTACATCCATATTCAATGATAAAAGACCATCGTACAAATGTCGAAGCCTATAATACAACAGCTGTTTTAGATGGTGACATTGAAGTGTTTATTAATGAGTATTTGAAATATAAAAAAGCAAATATGTAGGAGCAGTATATGGAAACAAAAAAAGAAAAAATAACTACTAAGAAAAAAATAAAACAATTCCTAATGATAAATTTAGGTGTTATTCTTATGGCAATTGCATATGCAATATTTGTTGACCCACATAATCTAATTATTGGAGGGACTTCAGGACTTGGTACATTATTTTCAGGGTTTGAATTCTTAAGTTTCTTGAAGTTCGAATTATTTGACGTTACTTTTGGTACTTCTCAAATAATAATGCTTGCATTAAATATAGTTTTGTTATTATTTGCGTTACTATTTGTAAACAAAGAATTTTTCTTTAATTCAATATATGTCTCACTTGCATATCCAATATTTTCGATTCTTTTTGCATTTCTTTATGAAAAGTTTCTAAAGAACTATTTTATTGATATGGAAATGATTAGAAAAATAGCAGAGCAAATTGTAAATCATAATGGTGATTTATCAGTTGAAATGCTTGAAAATGTCTTACGAATCGGCCCATATTTTTTAATGATAATATTTGGTTCAACAATATCATCTATTGGGATTGGTCTTGCACTTAAAAATGGATCATCTACAGGTGGTGTAGATATCTTACAAAAAATATTTTTAGATAAATTTAAAATTCCTTTTTCAGTTAGTTTAATAATGATCGATGGATCAATTGTACTACTTTCTGCAATCTATTTTAGAAGTTTCTTTGTTATTTTATATGGAGTAATTTATATATTAATATCTGGTGTTATTATTGATATGATTGTATTTAATGGATTTAATTCACGTGCAATTAATATTATTACTGATAAACCAGAAAACATCAAAGAAGCAGTTATTAAAAGATTTGATAGAACTGTAACTGAAGTAAATGTAATAGGAGCATATTCAGGAAAAGAAAAAACAATGCTTGTTTGTGTTATGGCGAATAGTGAGTTCTATCAATTAAAAGCATTAATTGAAGAAATTGACCCTAAGGCATTTATTTATACAACTCGTGCAAGCGAAGTTCATGGCGAAGGCTTCTCGTATGGGGATGCACCAAAGGCAAATAGAAAATGGAAAAAGAAATAGTAAAAGTTGAAAAAGTCACTGCTAAAGGAAAAAAGTATTTAGTTAGTGTCGATATAAATAGTGAAGAATATAAATTTACCGAAAATCAAATTGTAAGTAATCGAATTATTAAAGGTGCTTTATTTACGTTTGATGAATGGAATAAAATAGTTGAATCAAGCAATGTAAGTTTATTATTTGATCAAATGTTACATTTTATTGATTATAAACTAAGAACTAAAAAAGAAGTTATTGAAAAACTGCGTTTAAAAAAAGCAAGTGAGTCTGATATTGAACAAATAATCGAAAGATTAGAAAACGTTGGTTATATCGATGATAATAGATATTTAGAACTATATATTGAAAATGCAATTAGAGAATTAAAAGGTCCATACTTAATAAAATATACTTTAGAACAAAATGGAATTGATTCTTATTTGATAACAAAAGCATTAGAAAAAATAAGTGATGATATCTTTTTAGATAATGCGACTGAACTTGCAAAGAAATATCAAAGAACAGTTAGTAATAATCCAAAAAACAAACAAATTGAGTTAATTAAACAAAAACTTGCAAGAAGCGGTTATTATATGGATGTTATTAACAGTTCTGTTAGATCGCTTACTTTTGGTGAAGATGACCTTGAAAAATTAAAAGATGAGTATCTTAAAATATTTGAAAAAACAAATGACCAAAACAAAACAATTACTTCTTTGCTTGGAAAAGGATATAGCTATAGCGATATAAAGAAAATTAAAAATGAGATTAAATAAAACTTGTATTCAAGAAACGAATACAAGTTTTTTACATAAAAGAAAATTTAAGGCATAAAATATCATGAGGTGACATTTATGCCAAAGAAAAAAATTAATAGTAATATAAGAAATTCAACAAGAAACTTAATTAAAGAAAAAGATATTGAAAAAAATATTAAAGAAGAAATTTCTAAAGAAATATCAAATATTATAAAAAAATAAACAATTATTATTCAATTTCTTGAAAATTAACAAAAATAGCACTATAATATTACTATAATCTTCAGGGTCGGGTGAAATTCCCAACCGGCGGTATAGTCCGCGAGCCATTACTGGCACGATTTGGTGAAATTCCAAAACCGATAGTAAAGTCTAGATGAAAGAAGAACATTAGTAAATTTAATAAACTTATACTGTTCTTTTTTGGTTGCTTGGAGATTAAGCAACCATTTTTTATAGCTTAAAGGAGGGTAATATGCTACTTGTTTTATTACTGATCATCTTTTTAAAACAAACTGATAAAAAGAAAAAATACTATTTAGAAGAAATATCTAAAGAACCACTTGGTGCAAACCAAAGATTAAGGGAAAAGAAAACAAAAACAAGAAGAAATAAAATTGATTATCTTGTTAAGGTTGCTATATTTGCATCAATTGCATCTTTACTGTATACTGTTCCTTTTTTACAGTTTAAACTACCATTTTTCCCACAATTTTTAGAATTTCAATTTTCTAATTTACCGGGGATACTTGCGGGTTTTGTTTTAGGGCCAGTTGGTGGTTCGCTTGTAATTATTATTAAAACAATTGTTAAACTTCCAATGTCTGGAACTATGTGCGTAGGTGAAGCAGCGGATTTAATCATAGGGGTTTCTACGGTTGTTGTTTCATCTATAATATATAACAAAAAACGCGATATTAAAGGCGGTATTATTGCATTAAGTGTGGGTGCAATTGTTTGGGTTTTTGCATCAGTTTTTGCAAACTGGGCTGTACTAATAAGATGGTATGCACATTTATTTGGTGGAATGGAAACAATTATTAATATGTGTAAACCAGTAGTTCCTTTTATTAATAAAGAAAACTTTATGTTAGTATACTTAACAGTATGTTGTCTACCATTTAACTTATTACTTTCTTTAATTACAATTGTAGTTACTTTCTTTACATATAAACATGTATCAAGAATTTTTCAAAAGGACTTTTTTAAAAAATGAAAATATTAGTTGCATGCGACTCTTTTAAAGGGAGTTTAACTTCCTTAGAGGTTGGTAAAATTTTAAAAGAAGAATTAGAAAAGAAAAATCATAGTGTTGATTTTTTAGCTATATCTGATGGCGGAGAAGGGTTTTTAGATGTTTTTGAACAAAACTTAAACATAGAAAAATATTATTGTTACGCTAAAAATGCTATTGGAAATATAAAAGAATGTTGTTATTTATATAAAGAAGGTACTTTATACGTTGAACTTGCAGAAGTAGTTGGAATAAAAGACTTAGATCAAAAAGAACTTAAACCATATAATGCTAATACATATGGGCTTGGAAGCGTTGTAAAACATGCAATATTATCACATCCAGTAAAACAAGTTGTATTTGGCTTAGGTGGTTCAGCATCGACAGATGGGGGATCAGGTTTTTTAGAAGCTCTGGGAGCTAAGTTTTACAAAGATGATGAACTAGTATGCGATATTGATAATGAAAAACTAGCTTCAATAACATCTGTTGATTTAAGTGAAGTGTTGAACTTAACAAAAGGTATAAGTGCTCTTGTTTTAACTGATGTTGCAAATCCATTGCTTGGAATAAATGGTGCAGCACATATTTTTGGCCCTCAAAAAGGTGCAAGCAAAGAAGATGTTTTAGTTCTTGATGAAAATTTAAAACATTTTTGTAAAGTCTTGGGTAAAGAAGATCTTGCAAATGTTAAGGGCTGTGGAGCTGCAGGAGGAACTACATTTGGTATCTTAAATGCATTTGATACTAAAATTGAACTTGGTATTAAATATTTACTAGAACTTGTTAAGTTTAAAGAAAAGGTTAATAATTATGATTTAATTATTACTGGTGAAGGTAAATTTGATGAGCAAAGTAAGATGGGTAAAGTATATCAAGGAATTATGGAATCACTTGAAGATCTAAGCAAGCTTAAAGTAATTTGTGCTTTAAATGAAACAAGTGATGACTTTGTTTATTCAATAGTACCATCTATTTGTTCAAAAGAAGAATCACTAAAAAATCCTAAAGAAAGTTTAATAAAGCTTGTAAAAAGTCTAGCATTATAAAATGCTAGACTTATTTTTCGAAATATGATTTTAAAAACTTAAGGACACCTTGATTGTGACAGTCATCTGTATGATAGTTTGCAACATGGGCAAGTTCAGGATGAGAATTACCCATTGCAACACCAATTCCAGCTGATTCAATTAAACCAATGTCGTTATGACCATCACCAATTGCAATACAACGTTCTTTTGGAATGTTGTAATATTTCATGATTTCAAGAAAACTTCTTTTTTTATCTACATCAGGATTGTAGATTTCAACAATATGATAATCTCCAAATCCCCAGTATCTTGAATATAGTTTTCCCGTATATTCATTTTTGATATATGATTCAAATTCATTTACTTTTTCTTTCTTTAAGAAAAATAAAGCTCCATTTGGATTACCTGGTAGAATATCTTTAAGTTCGCCTTTATGCAGGTTACCACCATCAACATGTAAAAAAGGGTGAATTCCTTCGGAATAGTTTTGTACATAGATATCATCAATGATTTCACAAAAAACCCCTATTAAATAAGGACGAACGTGTTCAATGATTGTTAATAAATCATCTTTATCAATTCTTAAATCAGTTATTGGGTAAGCAGGATCTTTTGGATTAGTTACTCTTGCACCATTATAGTTAATAATTGGTGAATGTAAATTAAGTGCTTCGTATACAAAATAACTAGATCTAAAAGGTCTACCAGTTGCAATCATTATTATATGACCTTCATTATTTAGTTTGCGTAAATATTCAAATGTTTCTTCATCATAACCTGAAAAGCTTGTAAGTAAAGTTCCATCTAAATCTAAAGCAATTAAATGTTGTTGTTTTGTAAGTTTATTCTTCATGCATTTACCTCTTTAAATGATTATACATTAAAATTTGTTTTTTTTCAACTTAAAAACAAAGCACAAAAAATGCTTTCTCTCATTAGTTGCAATTTTGACCTGTTTATAGTAAAATAATATTAATTAAAAATTAGTATTATGGAGGAGTGCATTATGAAAAATAGAAACAATAAAAGAAATGAATTTTATGTTTATAAAGTAGTTCGTAAAACTGATCAAGAAGTTAAAGAACAAGAACAAACTCAAGAAGTTGAGCAACCTAGTAATACTAGTTATGTAATTTCACCACACTTTGGTAGACAAGAAATAAAGACTAAGTATGAAAGCATGGGATATCATCGTGACCCAAGTAGTTATGATTTTATTCGTGGTGATAAAAAATTAAGACAAGATATTTATCAAA
>CAJGCS010000070.1 GCA_904501965.1 uncultured Bacilli bacterium
ATACAGCATTCTTCTCTAACTATCGTCCTCAATTCTATTTCCGTACTACTGACGTAACTGGTGTTATCACTTTACCAGAAGGTACTGAAATGGTTATGCCTGGCGACAACACTCAAATGCATGTATCTTTAATTCATCCAATCGCTGTTGAAAAAGGTACTAAGTTCTCTATCCGTGAAGGTGGTAGAACAGTTGGTGCAGGTTCAGTTTCTGAATTAATGAACTAATTAAATAAAAAATTAAGTAGGTAATTTAATTACCTACTTTTTTTATTTATTACTATCAGATAATAAAATGATAAAAAATTAGTTTATATGTATATCATAAAGTGCTGTTATAATAGATATTATTACAAACCCTAAAATATCTCAAAGAATAAACATAGATCAAAAACAAATCAATTAAATTAATTTTCCATTGTTTAATCACCTTTTAAAGATGGTTTGTCATAAAATAAATATAAATAGCAATAAAATTAATACAAATAGTAGAAAAAAAATTAGAAATATGATACAATAGTATTAATTAAATAGGAGGGCATTATGAAAATTGTTGTAATCGGTGATGGAAAAGTTGGAAGAACTATAATTGAACATATGTCTAGAGAAAAGCATGAAGTGATTGTTATTGATATAAATCCAAAAGTTATCGAACAAATTGTTGATATGTATGATGTTATGGGTGTATGTGGTAGTGGTACTTCATATGAAACATTAAAAGAAGCTGGTGTAAAAAAAGCTGATGTTGTTTGTGCAACTACATCAAGTGATGAAATTAATCTTCTTGCCTGCGTTGTTGCAAAAAGTTTAGGTGCTAAATCAACAATCGCTCGCGTTCGTGGACATGAATATAGTCAACAAGTTGAACTAATGTGTCAAGAATTAGATATTTCAATGATCGTAAACCCTGAAAAAGAAGCTGCGGATGAAATTTTAAATATTATTAATTTACCAGAAGCTGCACAAATAGAATCGTTTAGAAAAGGTCAACTTGAAATTGTTGAATTATTTATTCCAGAAAAAAGCCCATTAATAGGTCTTAGTTTATCTTCGATGCATGCAAAATTTCCTGTTGAAATGCTTGTAGGTATAGTTGAAAGAAATGATGAAGTAATTATTCCTAATGGTAGCTTCGTACTTGATGCAAAAGATAAAATCCATGTAGTTGCAAGTAGAGCTAATTTAAGAAGTTTCTTATCAAAACTTGGTTTTGAAGAAACAAAATTAAAAGATATAATGATTATTGGCGGTGGCAAGTTATCTTATTACTTAGCACAACTTTTAATAAAAGGTAAATACAGAGTTAAAATCATTGAACAAAATCATGAAAGATGCGTTGAACTTAGTGATTTACTTCCTCAAGCTACAATTATTCATGGTGATGGAACTGATCAATCTCTTCTACTTGATGAAGGTTTAAATGGTATTGATGCAGTAGTATCTTTAACTGGTATTGATGAAGAAAATATTATTATTTCAATGTATGCTCAAAAACAAAACGTTAAGAAAGTTATTGCAAAAATTAATAAAACTGCTTTAAGTAATATTTTAGAATCAGTTGGTGTTGCAAGTGTAATTTCGCCTAAAGATATTACAGCTGATAGAATTATTAGTTATGTTCGTTCTACAAATAATTCACGTAATAGTAATATAGAAAGAATATTCAAACTAGCAAACGGTAACGTTGAAGCTGTTGAGTTTGTTGCAAAAGCAAAGAGTAAAGTGATTGATAAACCAATCAAGAAATTAAACTTCAAACACAATACACTTATAGCTGCTATTATTCGTGGTGATGAAGTAATTATTCCAACAGGTAATACTGTTATTTTGGAAAACGACAGTGTTATAGTTATTTCAAAAGATATTATTCTTTACGAATTAAACGATATATTGGGGTAATCACGTATGAATTTTTCTATGATAAAAAATATCATTGGTAAGATAATGGTATTATTATCTATACTTATGATATTCCCTTTAATTGTAAGTATTATTTATTTCAAAGATGAAGGTATTTGGAATGTATTAGCATATGCAGTTCCAATTGTTGTATTATTTGTAGTAGGTATTATATTATCTCATAAAAAACTTGATAATAAGAAGATGGGAGCAAGAGAAGGCTTTGTAATCGTAAGTTTATCATGGCTTTTAATGTCACTTTTTGGTTGTATTCCATTTATAATTATTGGTGTTGTTAATGGTAAACAAGGTATTCCTAACTTCTTTGATGCATTCTTTGAAATGGCTTCTGGTTTTACTACAACTGGTTCTAGTATTGTAGATGATGTAGAAGCTCTTGCAAAAAGTGTTCAGTTTTGGAGAAGTTTCTCTCACTGGATTGGTGGTATGGGAATCTTAGTATTTATCTTAGCTTTAATTCCAGAAAGTAATGAAGGTTCATCAATGCATATCTTACGTGCAGAGAGCCCAGGGCCTCAAGTTGGTAAACTTGTATCTAAGATGAAAGTTACATCAAGAATCCTTTATATTATTTATTTTGTAATAACTCTGGTGTTATTTTTATTCTTATATATCGGTCACTTAACAGGAATTGATCCTAAGATGGATTTATTTAAATCAATTATATATAGCTTAGGTACTGCAGGTACTGGTGGATTTTCCGTAGATTCTGCAGGTTTTGCGGAATTTTCTCCATATTCTCAATATGTAGTTGCAATTGGTATGATTGTTTTCGCAATCAATTTTACTATCTATTATTTAGCTATATTATTTAGATTCAAAGAAATTTGGAAAAATGAAGAATTAAAAGCGTTCTTTATTATTCTTGCAATAAGTGTAGTTGTTATTACAATTGATGTTTATTCAGTATACACAGTACTTAAAAATAGAGATGTTACGATGACACTAGAAGAAAGTTTTAGACACTCTTTATTCCAAGTTGCATCGATTGTTTCAACAACAGGATATACATCAGCTAACTTTACTGTTTGGCCGACACTATCAAAAACACTTATAATTTTCTTGACAATATTTGGCGGATGTGCTGGATCAACAGCCGGCGGTTTCAAAATTTCAAGAGTTGTAATGTTATTTAAAACTGTATTTGTTAAAATAAAAAATATGATTTCGCCAAGAAAGGTGGAAACAATTAAGTATAATGGCACTACTCTTGATGAATCAACAACAAATGGTGTACAAAGTTTCTTAATCATTTATGTTATAGTTTTAGTAGGATGTGCATTATTAGTTTCTATTGATGGAAATGATTTGGTAACTAATTTCACAGCGTCACTTACATGTATAAGTAACGTAGGTCCAGCTTTCGGTAAAGCTTTTGCGAACTTTAATTGTTACTCATGGTTTTCAAAGTTACTTTTCACAATTGAAATGATAGCTGGTCGTCTTGAAATATTCCCATTATTAATATTATTCTATCCAAAAACATGGATGAAAAGATAAAAAACAGGTTCAATTGAACCTGTTTTTAATTTAGCACATTTATTGAAGTAATAAGAAGAGGTTTTCTTTCAGTTCTTGTATAAATGTATTGATTTAAACTATTGATAAGTTGTTTTTCTAGTGTTTGAATATTAAACTTTTTCATACTTGTTAAAATATGCATAAAGACATCTTGAGCTTTATTTTTAATATCATTGAATAGATTGTTTAGAGTATCTGGATCAATAAATCCAGCAGTTTGTATATCAAAGTTAGCTAGAATTTTTTTAGATTTATTTAAAGTGAAATTTAAATAAATCATTCCATCATCAGCCATTTTCTTTCTTTCCTTAATTGTTTGAGAATTTACTTCTGCAAAACCTGAATCAAGATATACATTTCCAGATTGGACACCTTCTTTAATAATTCTTGCTCCATTATCATTAAATGCTAGAACGTCACCTTGTTCTAAAACAAAACAATTTTCTTCTTTAACACCTAGTGAGATTGCGATATTTGCATGTTCTTTTAACATTGCATATTCACCGTGAGCAGGCATAAAGTATTTAGGATTCATAAAAGTTAGCATTAATCTGATTTCTTCTTGAGAAGCATGCCCTGTTGTATGAGTATCAGTAAGCAATGAATTCTTAATAATATGACATCCTGCATGAACTAGTTTATTAATGTTTCGATTAATGAATTGTTCGTTGCCTGGAATTGGTTTACTAGAATAAATAATTGTATCTTCTGGAAGAAGTTTAATTTGTTTGTGAGTACCACTTGCGATTCTAGAAAGTGCTGCCATTGGTTCACCTTGAGAACCAGTACAAAGTATTGTTGTATCTGGTGTCGATATATCAATTTTAGCTTTTCTTAAGTCACGAGATGTATAGATATATCCTTTTGGTATATTTATATATTTTAGCTTAGTTGCAATTTCTATTGTTTGTTCCATACTATGTCCAAACACGACAACTTTTCTACCAGAGTTTACACTAGCTTGTAATATTTGTTGAACACGATATACGTTTGATGCAAATGTTGCAACAATAATACGCCCTTCAATATGACCGAATAAATTGTTTAAACTTTCACCGACTTTTCGTTCACTGATTGAGAAATTAGGAATATCTGCATTCGTACTATCTGCAAGTAAACAAAGTACACCTTCTTTACCAAGTTTTGTCATTTTGTAATAATCGGGTTTATCTCCAATTGGGGTGAAATCGAATTTAAAATCACCTGTGTTAACAATATAACCTAATCTTGTTTTTATGGCAATACCAACTGAATCTGGAATAGAGTGATTTGTTTTAAAGAATTCTACACTAAATGTCTTAAATTTAAATATTTCATCTGAATCAAAGTTTGTTATATTATATGAAATATCAGGATATTCTTCAAGTTTATTTTTTATTAAACCAACTGCTATTCCTGTTGCATAAATCATTGGAATTTTTACTTGTCTTAATAAAAATGGAAGTGATCCGATATGGTCCTCATGTCCATGTGTAATAAAACATCCAACAATTTTATGTTCGTTTTTAACAAGATGGGAAAAATCAGGTATTATATATTCTACGCCATTAATAGTATCATCTGCAAACAAAATCCCAGAATCCATAATAAGTAATTCTTTGTTTGTTTCAACAACATACATATTCATACCAACAACGCCTAGTCCACCTAAAGAGTAGACTTTTATATCACTAGATGTGTTTTTCTTTTTGCGTTTATCCACTTATAAATTAAACGTAAGAGTTTACGTATCCTCCTTTCTTTGAAATTTTAAATCAATCTTATTATACCAAAAAAACCTAAAAAAATAAACTAATACGTTAAAAAACATTTATGATAAAAATTATGATATAATACAAACGAGGTGTTAGTATGAATAATAACAAAGTAGTATTTATTGATTATGATGGAACGCTTTATAGTAGAAAAAATAATAAAATTTATGAAGAAGTATATACTCTTTTAGAAAAATGCAAAAATAATAACATTGATGTGTTTTTATCTACGGGAAGAACAATGTTATATTTACAAAATGATCCACGTCTTCTTTCATTAATAAAAGGTGTAATAGGTGCTAATGGTACATTTATAAAACTCGAAAACAAATATTTATATAATAATTTCATAAATAAAGAAGAAGTATATAAATTTTTTGATTATACAAAGGAACATAATTTATCAATAACATGTTTTGGGAAAAATGTTGCATATGTTAGATTTCTTGATCAAAACCAATATGAGGGATTTAAATATTATAATCCAATG
>CAJGCS010000071.1 GCA_904501965.1 uncultured Bacilli bacterium
AGTGTACGTTTTGAACGTGGTGTTGATTTAAATAACTCTCTTAATGCCGTAAACTATGCATGTTATTTACTTGAAAAATATGCAGATGCAAAAGTACTAAAAGGATATGTTCATAAGGGCGTAAGTCATATTGATGATAAAGAATTTAATTTTGATGCAAAATATGTAAAAGATTATTTAGGTGTTGATATTTCATTAGAAGAAATTAATGATATCTTAAATGCTTTATCATTTGATTCTAAGATTGTTAATAATGAAATAAGAGTACTTGTTCCAAACAGAAGATTAGATATTACAATCAAAGAAGACTTAGTAGAAGAAATTGCAAGAATTTATGGTTATCATAAATTAAATGAAACTCTTCCAATGATGAACACAATTGGCGCTTTAACTAGCGAACAAGTAATAAGAAGAAATACTAAAAACTTATTTACTACTCTTGGCCTTGATGAAGTCATTACTTATTCACTTGTAAGTCCTGAATATGCAAACGAATGTAATATTATAAAAACAGAAGAACAAAAAGATTTATCTTTAATTTATCCTTTAAGTGAAGATCATTCTGTATTAAGAAGAAGTATTGTTCCAAGTTTATTAAATGTTGCAGCATACAATCAAGCAAGAAAAATTAGCGATTTAGCATTCTTTGAAATTGGTAAAAGATATTATCATATAGATGTATTAAAACCTGAAAATATCCGTGAAGAAATGCTTGTATCAGGATATTTAAATGGTAAAGCTGCAAATACATCATGGAAAGGTAACCCTGAAGTAATTGATTTTTACTATGTTAAAGGCTTATTAAATGAATTATTTGAAAGCTTAAAAGTTAATGTTACATATAAAGCATTTGAAACAGTACCAGCTGAACTTCATCCATACCGCGCATGTGGAATTTATCTTGGAAGTAAACTAATTGGTTACTTTGGTGCACTTCATCCAGACTATGCAAAGAGCCATGAAGTAAGTGGTGGTTATGTATTTGAAGTACTACTTGACGCTTTATTTAACATAGAAGTAAAACCATTAATGTATACACAAATTTCAAAAGTTCCTGCTGTTGAAAGAGACCTTGCATTAATTATTCCAAAGACACAACCTTTAGGAGAAATTATCGATGCAATTAAATCAACAGATAAAAAAATGATTACAAAAGTTGAAATATTCGATATCTTTGCAGATGAAAAGATTGGTGTAGATAATTATTCTGTTGCATTTAGAATTACACTAGAAGCTAACGAAACTTTAACTGAAGAAATTATTGCAAGTAAAGTAAGTAAAATTCTAAAATCGCTTGAATATCGTTTCAAAATTGGATTAAGAGGTTAATATGAAAAGATATATTACAATAGTTCTTACACTATTTTTACTTGTTTTATCAGTTTTCACTATTACATCATGTAATAATAATAATGGTGGAAACAATACTAATCCTCCTGTTGAATGTACTCATGAAGATAAAAACGACGATGAATTATGTGATAAATGTGGTGTTGCTTTTAAAGATGGCATAGATGTTTGTACACATAAAGATGCTGATGATAACGCTAAATGTGATATTTGTGGTGCTGATTTTGAAGATGGTAAAGATTTACCTGATGATCCCGGCTTTGTAGATACAATTAGTTTAGAAGAACTTTATGCAATGATTGATGCCGTAATTCCAAGTGAAGTTACAACAGACGTACGACTTCCTCGTGGTTTTGACGAAAGTCTTGCTTTCTTATACTGGTACTCATCAAACGAAGAAGCAATCACAAACGGTGGTAAAGTAACTAGAGGATACGAAGATGTACCTGTATCATTTAGAGTTGTTATTAAATATAGTGAAACAGAAACTTATGAAAGGGTTGTTAATACTGTGGTTAAAGGATTTCATTTAAAACCGCTTGAAAATAAAAAATTAGTAGTTGCCTATCTATATGCATCAGCTGGTTTTTCTGGTATATCTGAAGAATCACTTGAATACGTAGATTATATTAATTACTCATTTGGTGGAGTAACTGATGGTAAAGCAGTAGTTAGTGATACTGCTCAACTTAGAAAAGTATTATCTTATCGTGATTACGGAGTACGTGTTGGCCTTGCACTTGGTGGTTGGGGGTCAGGTGACTTTAGTAATGCGGTAAGAACAAAAGAAGCTAGAACTAAGTTTGCAGATTCAATTATCGAACTTATGAAAAAGTATAACTTCGATGGAATTGATATTGACTGGGAATATCCAGGATCTAGCGTTGCAGGAATTCCTTCACACTACACAGATACTGCGAATCTTACACTTTTCTGCCAAGAACTTTATGCAAAAATTAAAGCATATCGACCTGATGCACTTCTAACTATGGCAGTAGCAGCTTCAACTGCATTTGACTTTAAGAATTTAAGTAACTGTGTTGATTATTTCAATCTTATGACATATGACCATTCAATTGGTGATTCTAATGCATATCACCATGCAAGTTTATACTCAAATAGTTATGCACATACTAGCGTAAATAGTGCTGTTACAAAACTTATTAACTGGGGTGTACCTTCTAATAAAATTGTAATTGGTGCAGCATTCTATGGTAGAACTGCTCCGTTTGCATCAAAAAATGATGCTAAACTTGGAGGAAAACTTACTACTACACTTTCTAAAACTTTTTCATATACACAAATTGAAGAAGGCATTAAAAATGGTACATATATTGAAATGTATGATGAAGTTGCATGTGCGAATTATATAATTACAACAGGTGCTAATACTGCAGGAAGATTCATTACATATGATGGTGTAGAAAGCGTAACTGCTAAATGTAATTACGTTTATGAAAAAGAATTAGGCGGTATTATGTTCTGGGATTATACTCAAGATAAAAATGGCACTTTAATAATTGCAATCAATAATGCATTTGAAAAACAAAAAGACTAAGGAATAATCCTTAGTCTTTATTTTAAATTATGCACGAGATGAATATTTACCATCCCAAGTAGTTACGATAATTTTTTCACCTTGTTCAATGAACATTGGAACTTTAACAACTAAACCAGTTTCTAAAGTAACTTCTTTTTGAGCATTAGTTGCAGTGTTTCCAGCAACTGCAGGTGAAGCTTCAGTAACTTCAAGAGCAATTTTTTCTGGTAAGTTAACACCTAAAATTTCAGATTGATAGAATACGATTTCAATAGTCATACCTTCAAGTAAGAATTTTGATTCCCATTCTAAACGTTCTGCAGGAATTTCAACTTGATCATATGTTTCCATATCCATGAAACAATATGTATCACCAGAGTATAAGTATTGCATTTTTCTTTTTTCGATTAATGCTTGTTCTAATTTTTCACCAGCATTAAATGAATAATCAGTAGTAGCGCCAGTTCTTAAGTTACGTAATTTAGTCTTAACGAAAGCTTGACCTTTACCTGGTTTTACGTGTTGGAAGTCCATAATTTGGTAAATATTATTGTTATATAATATAGTCATACCAGTTTTGAAATCAGCAGTAGTAATCATAATAATAATCCTTTCAAGTTTTTAATTTTTCTTAAATCTATATTATTATACCAAAAATTAAAATTTTATTCAAGTTATATATACTCCAAATAATTTACTTGAAAAAATCATAATATTATTATATAATTAATTAAAAGGAAGATTCATATGAAGAATATAATAAAACTTAAAGAACAAGGCTTTTGTTTCGGTGTAAAAAGATCAATTGAAATTGTCGAAGATATACTAAAAAATGAAAGTACTAAAAAACCAATATACTTACTTGGAAGTCTTGTACATAATAAACATGTAAATGATTATTTTAAACGAAAAGGAATAATCGTTCTTGAAAATTCATCAAGACAAAAAATGCTTGATGAAATAAAAGAGGGGACTGTTATTATTACCGCTCATGGAGTAAGTGATAAAGTACTAAATAAAGCAAAAGAGAAAAAATTAGATATTGTTAATGCAACATGTCCTTATGTTACCAAAACAGTTGATGTTATAAAAGAAAAAGTTAAAGAAGGATACAAACTTTTATATATTGGTAAATTAAATCATCCTGAGGTTGAGACAATACTTGATGAAGTAAGTGATGCAATTATTATTGATAATAACACACTTCCAGTATTAGATAAAAATAATAAATATATAATAGCTCATCAAACAACACTATCAGATTATGATGTTGAAACTGTGACTAAAGAGATAATTAAAAAATATCCTTTTGTAAAATTACTAAAACAAATATGTATGTTTCCAGAAAAAAGGCAACAAGAAATAAATAACTATATTTTTCCAAAAGGAAGAAATTTAAGTATTGTTGTAGGAGATACAAAGAGTAATAATTCAACAAAACTAAAAGAATTATTCCTTAGAAAAAAACAAAGTGATGTTATAATGATTAATGATGTAGAAGAAATAGATGAAAGCAATATTATAGATTATGATAATATAATTATTGCATCTGGAACATCAACACCAATAAAAATTGTAGACGAGATATATAAGAAAATAGGAGGAAAATAAAATGAAGAAAATTTGTATAAAAACAATGCTTGCATTAATGATGATCACAATATTTTCATACGTTGGAATTTGTTATGCAAGTTTAGATAAAAAAATAGAAGTATTAGGAGCAACATATGAAGTAACTGAAAATGTTATGTCACAAGATGTTGGTTATGGAATAAAACATACAAAAGATATTTCAGAAAGTTCAAAGAAAAATAATGAACTATTCCCACAATCTGTAAATGTTCTTGAAATTCCATCAAGAGAAGATGTAAAGATTATTAACTGGACTATGTCAAATCCAACAGGCTGGAGTACAACTACTGTTAGAAAGATGGCACAAGACTTTGAAAGTAAAAACCCAGGTTGGGTTGTTGTAGCTGCTATCAATGGTGACTTCTTTGATATTAATGGTAACGATAAAGCTCTTCCTTATCAAACAGGTGGTGTAACAGTTAGTAATGGTGAAGTATATCGTCCTTTTACTAACGGTCAAACTATTGGATTTAAAAATGATGCAAGTACTGATCCACTAGTTGCTGAAGCTAAGTTTGAAGTATCAAATCATATCCTAAGTATTTATGATGATAATGATAATGTAATTTTTGAAAAAGAAATTAACAAAATTAACGAAGTTCCTGGCGATGGAGAAATTTCAATTTGGTACTCATATAGAAATAAAGAAGGACTTGACGAAAGAATTACTCTTCCTTCAGAAAACTCATATTTAATTAAAACAGCAACAAGACTTCTTCCAATGTCTACATCTAATGTTTATGCAAAAGGTATGATTACAGCTATTAATACTGAGACATTAATGTTCTATGGACAATTTGGGCTACAAGTAAATGACGAAGAAGTACGTGCAATGCTTGATAAAGGCGTATATGTACGCGTTCAACAACATGTTATTGGTGATTATAAAGACTGTACAGATATTACAGGTGGTGGCGTATGTTTAGTACGTGATAGTGCTGCTGTTGATAATACCTCTGATATGAACACTCACCCAAGAACTTGTGTAGGTGTAAAAGAAGATGGTACTGTTGTATTTATGACAGTTGATGGTAGACAAGATAATAGAAATATGCATGGTATGGCATATAATGAACTTTCTGCAACTATGCTTTATTACGGATGTAAGGAAGCATATAACCTTGATGGCGGAGGTTCA
>CAJGCS010000072.1 GCA_904501965.1 uncultured Bacilli bacterium
AATACTTTTTCTCATTATCGCTTCTAAATATTTCTTTGTTTGCTCTTCGTTTTTTGCAACGCCATCAAGTAACCCTTTTGAATAACCTTGGATTACTGTAAGAGGTGTTTTTAAATCATGAGAAATACCTGCAAGCATTTCCTTTTTACTTTGCTCATATTTAATGTTTTTATCAATATTATTTTTTAATTCTTTTCTCATTAATTCAAATGTATCGTATACTTCAACGAACTCTTTAACATCAGCATTTCCAACTGGTGATGTTAACTCGCCTTTTCGAATTTTATTGGCATGAGAAGAAAGATATGCTAATGGTTTTGAAAAACTATTTACCATTTTACCTGTTATTACATAGTTACTTATTGCAACAGCAATAAATAAAACAATAATAATAAAGATTAGTAAAAGTTGAACTAAAGTGATATTCATAAAAGGAGCAGCTAAGCCGCGAGATACGAAAATCATTTCATATGTTCCGCTTGGATATGTTATTTTTGTTGCAATAGCAATTTTACCACCAACTTGATATACAACATCATAGTTAATTACGTTTACACTTTTAACAATTGTTTCTTCGAAGTCTGTTAAATTCTCGTAAACTTCTTCTCCATCCTTTGAAACATACATTACATAACCAATTTCATTTGCTTTATCTTCTAAAGTACTAAGTTCAAATTCTTTTAATGATTCCGCAACTTCAACAAGTTCACTAGATTTTCTAATATACGCTTCATATGTTTCGTTTCTAATAATAAACTTATCTTCAATCAACCTTGTAGTAAGTTCAAATGCAATAAAAGAAACAAGGATTGGAAATATTAACATTAATATGTTATAAAACATAAAACTTTTCTTTATACTACTCATAATATCACCTAACTTATTTTATCAAAAAAACCTCTTTTTTGCAATTAATATAAACAAAATACATTTCTTTGGAAATATTTGATTTGTTTTGGTATAATATAATAGATTGATTTATTAAAACAAAGGGGAATAGAAATAATGAAAAAAGTAACAATTATTGGTATTGCAGGTGGTACTGCATCAGGAAAAACAACAATAGCTGATAAACTGTTTGAAGAAACAAAATCAAAAGGCTCTGTTTTATATATTAAAATGGATGACTATTATAAAAAGAATATTTACATTCCTGTAAATGAACAAGGTGCGAAAAACTTTGACCATCCTGATTCTTATGATGTTGAACTTTTAAAAGATCACTTGGATAAACTTAAAAATTTCATTCCCGTTGATAAACCGAAATATAATTATGTTGTATCAAACAGAATGGAAGAAACAGAAAGAGTTGAACCAGCTGATGTTATTATTCTTGAAGGTATTATGACATTTGCTCATCCAGAAATTAGAAAATGTCTTGATATCAAAATCTTTGTTGATACTCCTGATGATATTCGTTTTATCAGACGTTTAGAACGTGATATTAAAGATCGTGGTAGAACAGTAACTTCAGTAATTAACCAATACTTAACTTCAGTTAGACCAATGCACCATGCATTCGTAGAGCCATCTAAACAATATGCAGATATAATTGTTCCAATTGGTGGAGAAAACACTGTAGCTGTTGATATTATTACAAATCAAATTATTTCATTACTAAAATAAAGGAAGCATAAGCAATTTTTTGCTTATGCTTTTATTCTTGTTTTTTGGAAATTAACTGCTTTTTCACAAGTTTTAATAAACGGTGTAATTGAATATCCATATTTCATTGCCTTACTACAGTCATATTTAGATTTATCTTGCAAAGTATCTATTGTAAACTTAGATAAATAAGGAACAAATGGGCATGCAAGTCTTACTATCCACATAGGTAAATGTGTGATTTTTTTATTTTTGTTTAAAACTTTATTAAGAGCTTTATAAAGTTGCTCTACTGATACTTGTGTACCCGATAGAATAAATGAATTATGTTCATTTAAGTCAAGCATACTTACAGTAAATTTTGCAACGTCATCAACGTCAACAAAATTATATCCTCCATCAATGCCAAATTCAAGTTTGTTTTTTATAACATCTTGGACAACTTTCCCTACATATGAAGGTTTATAATCATTTGCACCTATTACTGCAGATGGATAAAGAATAATGATTTTCATTTTATCCTGTTTTTCTTGTAAACTAAGCATGTAACTTGTTGCAAGAGCTTTTGAATATCCATAATTGCTTTTATGAATAGTAGGGTCAATATATGATGGTTCTTTAATAAAATCACCATTTGTTGACTTATCTAATACATCAGTTGAACTAAAATAGATAAATTTTGTTACGCCTTTATTTAAAGAAATATCAGCAATTAGTTTTGTTCCAAGATAATTAATTCTGTAAGTTTCTTCTTTTAGTTTATTTTTAATATCAATAATTCCCGCAAGATGTATTACAGTATCACCACGTGTAATGTTTTTTGCAAGAAATTGTTCTTCAAAAACATTTCCAATAATATATTCAACATTTAAGTCTTTAATAGAATCATCTACTCTTCTTACTAAAAGTTTAATATCTTTATATTTTTTTAGTAATTCTTTTACAACCGTATTACCAATGTGACCAGTTGCACCTGTAACTACTATCGACATTATTTTTCTTCCTTAATGATATTTTTTTGAATTTCTTCAATTAAATCTCCGATAGCAAGATCACGGCATTGACGAATACAGCTAATATAAGATTCAACATCAGCAGCTCCATGAGCTTTAACGATTGGAGAATTTACCCCAACGACCATTGCTCCACCAACTTTGTTTGGGTTTAAGCGGTTTGCATAGTTTTTAAATGCTTTTTTCATAAATAAAACATAACCGAGTTTCGCCCAGAAACTCTTTTTGATTTCTTCTTTTAAGATAGCACCTGTTGCTTTTGCAGTTCCTTCAAGGGTTTTAATAACCATATTACCAACAAAGCCTTCAACTACTAAAACATCAGCTTCTGTTGTTAAAATTTCTTTAGATTCAATAAAACCAATAAAATTGATTCTATCATCATTCATAAGTAAATCATAAACATCTTGGTCAAGTTGTCTTCCTTTTCCAGGTTCAGTTCCGATATTTAAATAACCAACTTTTGGTTTATCAGAAATCTTAAGTGCTTTTGCAACGACAGAACCAATAAAAGCAAAGTCTTGAAGATGTTCTGCTTTTAACTCAACATTTGCGCCTGAATCTAAGTATACTTTTTTCTTACCAGATGCAGATGGAATAATTGGACAAAGTGCAATACGTTTTACGCCTTCCATTCTTTTTAAGAATAAATGAGAGCCAACAATAACAGCTTGCGTAGGACCAGCTGTAACAACACCATCAACTTCTTTGTTTTTACCAGCCTTCATTGCAAGAGCCATAGATAAGTCTTTATTATGTCTCATTACTGTAAATGGGTCATGTTCGCCCATATCTAAGAATTTTTCAGTATGAACTACACTTAGACGTTTATTATCTAAGTTAATATATTCTTTCATTTTATTTTCATCGCCATATAAAACAAATTCTAAATCAGGGAAGATTTTAAGTGCTTCTTCTACTGCCTTACAAGGTACTTCGGGAGCAAAATCTCCACCCATTACATCAATTCCAAGTTTAATCATAATTCCCTCCTAAAATAATCCATACAAGATTACACCAAGTACAGCTGATGCACCGATGATAATCAATGGATGTGATGTTTTCTTAAATCTAGTTAATACAAAAGCAATAATCATTATAATAATTGCTCTTATGTCAATAAATGATACTAAAGTATTAACAAAAACTAATATTTGTGATATAAAACTTCCAGTAGGAAGATCTATTATTTCTTTATTAAATTCATTTATTACTCCTGCAATATTACAAGAGTTATAGAAGAATTTTGAAGCTGCAACTATTATAATACCAATTATAAAAGGTCTGATGCCTTTAAGGGCAAACTTAACATATTTATTTGTAATGAATTTGTCCATGATTTTTGCAATAATCAAAATTATTACAAAAGATGGTAATACTACCCCAACAGTAGCTGTAAGTGAACCTATAAGTGGCATAAAGATATTCAAGATTGGATTCCCAAAATCAGCTCCGACAAATAACTCTTGACCAATAAAGGTTGCCATGTTAATTACAATTGGTCCTGGTGTTGATTCAGACACAGTTACAAAGTTTTGGAATGTTTCAAAATCAATCCAACCAAGATTAGTAACAAGTTCAGTCTCAAGTAGACCAATCATTGCTTGTCCACCGCCAATAGTAAATAAACCAGTTGTAAAGAAAGTAAAGAAAAGTTGTGCAAGTATTTTTAAAGCTTCAAGGATAGTCATTATAAATCACTCTCCTTATTTTTTAATTCTTCTTCCTTTTTCTTTTTATCAAGGCGTTTATTCTTTTGATCAATGATTGTGTAATAAACAATACCAACTACAAGGCCTAAAATAATAATATAAATAGTACTAACCTTCAATACCATAAATAATAAGCCTAAGATGATGGACAATGTTAAACAAATATAAACATATGGTGTTTTTTCACATTTTTTAAATAGTTTTAAAGCTGCATTTAGTATTAAAATAGCAACTGCAGCATTAGCTCCTTTAAATGCCCATTCAACAATTTTAAAGTTTAAAAACCATTCAAATACTAAAGCTATTAAAGAAATTACAATAAATGATGGAAGCACAACTGCAATTGTGGCAAGTAAGGATCCTAGGAACCCGCGAAGTTTATATCCAACGAATGTAGCTGAATTAACTGCTATAACACCGGGTGTAGACTCTGCAACAGCAATCATATCAAGTAATTCTTCATTTGTTATCCATTTTTTTCTTTGTACTAGTTCTCTTTCGATTACTGCAATCATTGCAAGGCCACCACCAATTGTAAGACCGCCAATTTTTGCGAAAACCAAAAATAAATCTAGTAATGATACTTTCTTTTTATTCATATATTTCACCTAAAATTCGTTATAATTTTATCACAATTTGTTTATTTTTTCAAGATATATGTGAACTAGGAAATAAAAACTGTTTGAATACTTTAAATTCGTATTCAAACAGTTTCTATTAATATTTTGAAAAAAATCATCTTTTAAAATGTGATTTATTTTGCTTTTTCAAAACCACAATATGAAGAAGATTGTTCTGCTTTAGTTTCTTTTTTATTTTTGCAACAATATCCTTTAACTAGTGCGCTTGTAGTTGTAACAACATCTCCATTTATTTTACGTGGTCCACACCAGTGTTTACATAATGCACAATTTTTGTTTCCTCTATAAGATGGAATAATAATTACTTCCTTAAATTAATTTTAAATTCTTTAAAAATTCATACAACTTTAAACTTCTAATAAATCTTCTATTCTACATCCAAGCGCTTTCGAAAGCCTAAATAAAATATCTGCTTGAGCCTTATTTATGTTGTTTTGTCGTTGCTCATACATTTGAATATTACGAATAGACACATCTGCATTTATTGAAAGTTGTTTTTGAGAAAATCCCGCTGATATTCTTATTTTTTTTAGATTTGTTTCATTATTACAATTATTGATGTATTCATCTGCAACTATAAAAAATTTTGTTATATCTGCCTCATGAAGTGTATCATATAATGCTAAGACCTTTTCTATTGGCAATAATTTATTTATATTATAAAAA
>CAJGCS010000073.1 GCA_904501965.1 uncultured Bacilli bacterium
GTAATACTAGTTATGTAATTTCACCACACTTTGGTAGACAAGAAATAAAGACTAAGTATGAAAGCATGGGATATCATCGTGACCCAAGTAGTTATGATTTTATTCGTGGTGATAAAAAATTAAGACAAGATATTTATCAAAAACAACTTGAAACTGTTCGCAAAAATTCAAAAGATTTCAAGGCAAATGAATCTTCTTTAGAAAAACCTTCTACAGAAGTTGTAGAAGTACAAGAAGAAATAAATGAAAATGTACCAGTTGCTCAAAACGAATATGCAGAATACGAATATTTTGAAGAAGAACAAGCAAATACTATTGACGATTTACCTATTGATGTTTTTGCACATGATTATCACTCAGAAATTCGTAAATATTCAGGTCAACCTGCAAAAGAGGAAAAGCCTATAATTGAAACTCCAAAAACAAGTGCTGTAGTTAAAGCTAAGACTCATGATGCTCCAAAACAAGCACCAGTGAATATTGGACCAAAAATTTCTAAATATGTTGGTCCAAAACTAGAGTTCTTATCACATACTAAAGAATCTGGTAATGAAAACGTTGCAGAAGCAGAACGCCAAAAAGCTGTAATCAATAGAACATTCCAAGAATCTGGTATTCGTGCAAGTGTATCTGAATATATCTTCGGTCCAACTGTTACTCAGTTTTTTATTAAAGTTGAACCAGGAGTAAATGTAGATAAAATTCAATCAGTTGAATCAAATCTTACAATGTACTTAGAAGCAGAATCAATTCGCTTACAAATTCCAATTCCTGGTAAACCTTTTGCGGGAATTGAAGTACCTAAAAAAAGAGAAAACAGAAAAATTGTTCATTTAGGTGATTTACTAGATTGTAATGAATTTAAAAATTCTGATATGGCACTTCCGATTGCTGTTGGGCAAGATAACTATGGTACTACAATGTATATTGATATTGCGGAAATGCCACACTGTTTAATTGCTGGTACTACAAAATCAGGTAAGAGTGTTAGTTTAAATGCTTTCGTATTAAGTTTAATTTATAAGTTCTCACCTCGTGAACTTCGTCTTGTATTAATTGATCCAAAACGTATTGAACTTGGTAAGTATGAAGGTATTCCACATCTTGCTATGCCAGTTGTTGTTGAACAAGAAAACTTATTACCTGCAGTTACTTGGGTATTTGAAGAAATGGAAAGAAGATATAATGTTTTCCAAGACTATGATGTAGTTAATATTGTTGAACTTAATAAAGTATTAGTTGAACAACGAAAACCAAAACTTCCATATGTTGTTATGATGATGGACGAATTTAGTGACTGGATTACAAGTGCTGGAATCGAAGCGGAAAATATGTTACAACGTATTGCTCAAAAAGCTAGAGCGGCTGGTATTCACGTTATACTTGCGGCTCAACGTCCATCTAAAAACGTTATTAAAGGTGATATTAAAGCCAACTTCGATACACGTCTTGCTTTCCGTGTTTCATCATTTGATGATGCAAAAATTATTCTTGGTAGTGGTGGTGCTGAAAAACTTGAAGGATATGGCGATATGTTAATTCGTTATGCAGGTCGTGCTGAACGCAGACTTCAAGGGGCTTTTGTTTCAAATACAGATGTTAAAAAAGTTGTTAACTTTTTAAGAACAAATAATACTTTAGATTATATTGTTACAGAAGAAGAATTAAAACAATCTGCATCACAAAGAAATATCGGTAACAGTTCTACTGCAAAAACTCTTGGTGTTGATGATGAATTGTTTGATGAAATTGCATATTATGTTGTTCGTAACAAAAATGCATCCGTAAACTCATTATCAAGACAATTTAATACAGGCTTTAACCGAATGAATGATATTTTCCTTGGTTTAGAAGATTTAGGAATCGTTAGTAAATCTGTTAAAGGTAAATCAAGAGAAGTTCTAGTTGATGAGTTAGAACTTGAAGAAATCTTAGAAAATAAATAAAAATATTTAGAAAGGAGATAATATGCCTAAAAGTTTTTTAGAAAAATATTATGATGATAATAATCCTGTGTTAGATCGTCTTAATATTGTTAAGAAAATATTAATAAGATTAATAATACTTATTGTTTGTACAATTTGGTTTTTAAGTTTATATGTTGCAAACTCTAATAATATTTTTAGTGATGTTTCTCCTGAACTACTTATATTTGTATATATTGCAATGGGATTATCGGCCCTAATCTCTTTAATAGGTATAGTATTTATGATAATTAGACTTTCTTTAGGAAGTAAGTTTTATACACTTATATCTAAGATATCATATAAAGTTAAAAAAACAATCTTTACTATACTTGACTGGTTTATGGTTGTTCCTATTTGCATTTGTGTAGCCTTAACTTTTTATGGTTATGTGTTTAGAATTCAACTTGTTGAAGGAAATTCAATGGAACCATCATTCAGTGATGGCAATAGAGTTGTAACTATATATGATCGTGATAATTTGAAGCGAGGAGATGTAGTAATTGCTTACCTTGATCCTGCTAAACATAATTCTTCTGAAAAATACTTAATCAAACGAGTAATCGGACTTCCTGGCGACACTATTAAGTTCTTAAGACAACCTCAAGAAATAGCTTCGGTATATGCGGTAGAAGTAAATGGTGTAAGAATAAAAGAACCATATATTTTAGATACACCATTTAATTATTCTTCATTTAATGACTTTAATGATAAACTTGCTATTAAAAAAGTTGATGAAAATGGTAATGTTGTAATTGAATATCCAATAGTAATTCCTGATGGTTATGTTTTCATTATGGGAGATAACCGTAATGACTCAAGTGATAGTAGAGAATATGGTTTATTTGAAATAAAAGAAATAATGGGTGTAGTTATACTAAAACTTGATGGATTAAAACCAGAAATTGTTAAAAGAGGGGTGCTAGAATAATGATTCAGTGGTATCCTGGCCATATGGCCAAAGCAATAAGAGAAGTTAGTGAAAAAATAAAAATTGTTGATCTTGTAATTGTTTTACTTGATGCAAGAATTCCTCATTCATCATTTAATCCAATGATTAAAGAAACACTAAAAAATAAACCTACTCTTTATGTTCTTACAAAAAAAGATAAAGCTGATACTGATCAAACTTCTAAATGGCTTGCTTATTATGAAAACAATAATGAATCAAAAAGCTTAGCTGTTTCAATTGATGCAAGATCTTCTTCTGAAATTAAAAAAGTAACAAAAGCTGCTTTAGAAATGATGAAAGAAAAAAGAGAAAAAGATGCAAAACGCGGGCTTAAACCTCGTCCAATTAAAACAATGATTGTTGGTATTCCTAATGTTGGTAAATCAACTTTGATTAATTCATTAGTTGGTAAAAAGGTTGCGACAGTCGGGGATAAACCAGGTGTTACAAAATCACAACAATGGATTAAAATTAATCAAGAACTTGAACTTTTAGATACTCCGGGAATACTTTGGCCGAAGTTTGAAGATCAAACAGTAGGTATGAAGCTTGCGATAAGCGGAGCAATTAAAGATGATATTCTTCCAATCATTGAAGTTGCACTTTTCTACATTGATTTAATTAAAGAAAAATATCCAAATCACTTAGCTGAAAAATATAATATTGATGAATCTAAACCTGCAAATGAATTGTTAGAAGATTTAGGTAAATTATTTAAATTTTATACATCTTCAAAAGATATTGACTATGATAAAGTTTCACTTAAATTATGCCAAGATTATCGAAACAATATTTTAGGTAAACTTTCTTTAGATTGGGTACAAGATGAATAATTACGAATTTGAACAAAAATATTATGACTTAGGTAAAGAATATATTGCAGGAGTAGATGAAGTAGGTAGAGGCCCTCTTGCAGGTCCGGTCGTATCAGCTGCTGTAATTATGCCTAAAGATTTCTATATTGAAGGTGTAACCGATTCAAAAAAATTAAGTGAGAAAAAAAGAATAATGTATGAAAAACTTATCTTAGAAAATGCCATCTCTGTTGGCATTTCTTTTATGAGTGAGAAAGTAATAGATGAAATTAATATTTATGAAGCATCAAGAAAAGCAATGATTGATGCAATTAGTAAACTTAAAGTAAAACCAGATATAGTTTTAGTAGATGCAATGCCACTTAATATTGATATTGAGACCGAATCAATCATTAAAGGCGATGAAAAAAGTTTCATGATTGCTTGTGCTAGTGTTGTCGCAAAGCAAGCAAGGGATAAGTATATGGACGAACTATCTAAAATATATCCTGAATATGGCTTTGAAAAACATAAAGGATATCCTACAAAGGCTCACAAAGAAGCGCTTAAAAAGTACGGTGTACTTGATATTCATAGAAAAACTTATAAACCTGTACAAGAAGTATTAAGTAAGGAAAGATAGATTTATGAGAAAAGTAGTAGAGTATTTACGTAAGAAGAATAACTTAACTATTGAAGATTTAGTTGTTGAAATATGTTCTAGCACAATGTATTATAAATATTTAAGTGGCGAGAAGAACATGTCAGAAAAGAACCTAGCGCTTATTAAAGAAAGATTAGGTGCAGATATAATTACTAAGGAAGAAATAGAAGAGTTTAGGAAAGATTTAAATAAAATCATTCAAAAGTTAATACGTTACTATAATTCAAGAAAAGAATTCGAAGAAGATTTCTCAAGTCTTTTAGAAATTGAACCACAACTTTTACTAAATGAAGAATTATTGATTACCTATGGAATAATTAAATTAAACTATTATTTAGTGAATAGTAATATTAATGATGGTATTACATTTTCTGAAATTTTAGAAGATTACTTTGATAAAATGTCAACATCAGAAAAAGCATTTTTCCTACATTTAAAGATTTTCTTTAAGAATTATCAAAAACTTCCAATTAAAGAAGAAAATGATAAACTTCAATTACTCCTAGATAATAATCGCTATATGAAAGACTATGGAAGATTTTATATGAGTCTTGTATATAACTATTTAAAGTTAAAAGATAGAACTAAAGCATTATTATCAATTGAAGTTGCTCTTGAATTATTTCAAAGAGATATGAATTTTGTAGGACTTGTTAAAGCATACAATATGAAAAGTGTTATGCTTGGCGAAGACTGTAAATTTGCATATGCTCTAGAACTTTTATTGCCAAACTATGAGAATGCGAAAAAAGTTGCAAATAATTTTGAGGTTTTTGTTTCTCTTTCAAATATTATTTCTTGTTACCTTGGTTTAGAAGACAAAAAGAACGCAAGAAAATACTGGAAGATATTTAAAAAGCGTCTTGATCAAAAAGATGGCGATGTAATAATAAAAGGAGTTTTAAATAATTCTTCAATCAACTTACTTACAAACTTCGAATATTATGGTATGAAAAATGAACTTGAAGAATTAATTAACATTTTAGAAATTAATCAAGTACGTGGTAATCATGTTATTGATAAACTTATTGAATATTATAAAATTATTAATACTGATGAAAGAATTACTTTTATAGAAAAACATTTACTTCCAACACTCGTTGGTAAAGTACATTTTACATATTGTAAATGGATGCTTGATATGTGCATTATTTACTTTAGAGAAAATAGAAAATATAAGAAAGCAACGCTTTTTGAAACTGAATATTTAAAACAATTTAAAGAATATTACTTTAACTAAAAAGA
>CAJGCS010000074.1 GCA_904501965.1 uncultured Bacilli bacterium
AGATGGTAAAGATACTAATGCATATACTTTCTACGATATGATTGAATATTCTGACGTTATTCCTTCAACTAGTGCTCCATTTCCATCGGAGATAATAAGATGTGTAAAAGAATGCGTTGCTGAAGGATGTACAGATGTTGTTTACATCCCTCTTTCAACTGGATTATCAGCTTATGGGAACAATTTATTTGCAATTGGCGACATGTATGCAAAAGGTGTAAACTTTCATGTATTCCCATGTCGTACAACTGGGGTAATGCAAGCTCATCTTGCAATATATGCTGAAGTTCTTGCAAATCTTAACTATGATCCTGTTGATATAATTGAAGAATTAAAAGTAATGCAAGATAATGCATTTGCATTCTTTGTAGTTGATAACCTTAAGTATTTAGTTAAAAATGGCAGATTAAGTGCTGCAGCTGGCTTTATTGGTGGCCTTATGAAAATTAAACCAATTATTTTCCTTGGCGATGATACAGGTTTATTAAAAGTACATGAAAAAGTTAGAACACTTAAAAAAGCCATCATACGTGAGTATGATCTTGTCTTAAGCAAAATTCAATCTTCAAAAGAAGTAATTTTACTTGCCCAAGATACAGCTAGACCTGTTGAAATTAAGAATATGCTAGAAGAACTTAAAGAAAAAGTTACTGCAGAAATTGTTGGATATGGGTATGCGCCAATTACTCCTTGTATTGGTGCTCATACTGGAGCTGGCTTACTTGGTCTTGGTGCAATTACAATCGATAATTTAAAGGAAAAAGAGGCCTTAAAATTAAAATTAATTAAAGAATAATGTGTGTGTAATCGAGCAATTTAATTGTTAGGAAAGTCCATACTAGCACAGGCTGCGATGCCTGTAGTGTTTGTGCATAACGAATAAATAAGTTATGGCTTAGGAAACTAAGACGGCGAATGAAACCTAAGTTCAACTAAGAATATGGTGTAGTTCTTAAAAGTGCCACAGAGACGATTTTCTTTGGAAACAAAGAAGTGGAACGGGTAAACCCCTCAAGCTAGCAACCCAAATTTGGTAGGGGCACGACGGTTGGGAGAAATGAATCCATGACTGTTGAGATATTTTATATCTAGATAAATGATTACAAACTATAATATAGTTACAGAATATGGCTTATAACACATTATAAAAAACAAATTAGTGGTTAATAGAAATATTAATCACTTTTTAAAAAAAGGAGGATATATGGCTGACTATGTAATAAAAAAAGCTGAATATATTATTAGTGGAACTAAAAAAGAACATTATCCAAAACTTAATTTACCAGAGTTTGTCTTTATGGGGCGTTCAAACGTTGGTAAAAGTAGTTTTATTAATGCTATTTGTAAAAGAAAAAAACTAGCTTATACTTCAAGTAAACCAGGTAAAACAATTACACTAAACTTTTATAATATTAACGATAGTTTTATGCTTGTTGATGTACCTGGATATGGATATGCTCAAAAAACTGTTCAAGATAGATTAAAGTTCGGTGAAATGATTGAAGAATACTTAAATACAGCTGAAAATTTAAAATCATGTTTTTTGATAGTTGATTTACGCCATGATCCAACTAATGACGATAAATTAATGTATGAGTATTTAAAACACTTTGAAAAGAAAGTAGTAATTATCGCAACAAAAGCAGACAAATTAAGTAAAAATCAAATGGCACATAATCTAAAAAGAGTAAAAGAGGTTTTAAAACTTGCAAAAGAAGATAAAGCAATTGTTGTATCTTCTGAAACAAGATTAGGTATAGAAAATGTCTATGACTATTTAATAAGCGAATTATCTTAAAAGGAGATTATGTATGGGGATAATAAAATAATATTAGGATTTTGTTTAGTTATAATATTGTTTTGTTTTGTAAAAAAAGGATATGAATTACTGATTTATAAAAGTAAAATAACAAATATTGTTTTATTTGTTCAAATTATTTTAGGATTAATACTGTTTTTAATATTTAAATATAGTATATTTACATTACTAATACTAACTGCACTAATCTTTTTATCTCACGTTTTTATTATTGATAGTAAAGATTATTTAATTCCATATTCATCTTTAATAGCATTACTTATTATTGGTATAATTAATCTATTTGTTAACAATGATTTTATTTATACTAATATTTATGATAAGATTATTGGATTTATTTTCTTTTTAATACTTTATGGAGTTTTATCTTTTATTCAATATAAAATAAAGAAAGACTTTCTTGGTGGTGGCGATTTAATGCTATTTTGTGTAGTTGTATTATTCTTAGGATCTGTAGTTACATTCGGTGGCATTTTTATTGGTTCTTTTTTAGCACTTATTGTTAGAATGTTTAAAAAAGATAACAAGATTATACCGTTTGGTCCATATCTTAGCATTGGATTTATTTTATCATTAATCATATGTAATTATATTTTCTTAATATAAAACAAAAGGCCAGAACAAATGTTCTGGCTTCTTTTTTATATAAACTTATCATATCCTTCTTGTCTTGATTTAGGTAAAGGATTATTCAAAAAATATTCTTTAATTCTTGTTGTGTTTGCAAACTTAATTTTTGCAACTTTAAAAAATTCTTTCCATCCAAAAGATTTAACAAATGAAATCGCACATCGGTCAACTTCTTTACCAGCACCTTTTAAAATAGGCATATCATATTCTTTAGAAATTTTTTGAATTTCACGTAAGAAAGCTGCACGAGCTAAAATAGAAGAAGCTGCAATCGCAATATGAGCTTGTTCACCACGTTGAATTGTTGTTATATTTGATATAACATTTTGTGTATTTTTTAGGTATTCTAGGTATTTTTCCTTAGGTGTAAACTCGTCAATCAAAATAGCGTCGTACTTTACTTCTGGATGCTTTTTTAGTATACTATTAATAGATTTATTGTGTAAATAAGCTTTAACAAAATTTAAATTGTATTCTTTTTTAGAAAGCAGATTTAGTTTTTCTGCATCTAAATATATTATAGAATAAGGGACTAACTGAGCAATTTCTAGTGATAAAGGAATTATTTGCTTATCAGTAAGCATTTTAGAATCCTTTACTCCAAGCTGACGTAGTTTAGCAATGTTTTCATGTGAAACGTATGTTGCACAAACTACAACAGGTCCAAAGTAGTCTCCAGTTCCAACTTCATCAGTTCCAATTACTGATAGCTCTGAATAGTCGTTTTCTTCAGATTCAGGCATTTCTTCAATCTCAAGATTGAAAGCTTCTGCCCAATGAAGATACTCTTTTCTAGCCCCGGAACCTTGGAATAAAACTACATTAGTTCTATAAAAAGTAATGGTTGCATTAGATACTTTTGCACGCGCAATTGTATAATTGCTTGTATTAGTGATTAAATAACCGCTATAGTATTCAATCATTTCTTTTACTTGTTCACTAGATGCTTTAAATTTGAAAGTTGTGTTAGAAATAGAATTTGTCATTTTATTTCCCCCTTTTTTCTACCCTTATTATATCACAAAAAAAATTAAATGCAAAACAAAATATGGTGATTTTTATGAAAAATAGTTTTAAAAAACTAGAAATGCAAGAAATTCTAAACATGTTAGTTGAATATGCTGTTATTGAAAATAATAAAGATATCTTTTTAAACTTAGAAAAAGTTGATAATATAGAAGAAATTACTCATTTATTAAATGTAACAGATGAAGCTTTACTAATAATAAATCGATACGATAGAGCTCCACTATATATTTTTAATAACTATTTTCCTTTGCTTGATATAGTTTGTAAAAATGGTGTTTTGAGTGCTCTTGAATTATATGAAACAGTAAGATTAAATCAAACAATTACTTCAAATATTAAACAAGTAGAAGGACTAATTAAAGAACAAATATCATGTGAGTATTATAAAGACTTAGTTTCTAAGCTTTACTATAATGAATCACTTGATGCTCGTTTAATAAAAAGTGTTGATGAAGATGGAAATGTACTTGATGATGCAAGTCCAGCTTTAAAGACAATTAGAACAAAATTAAGAAATATTGATGGTAGAATTAGAAGTAAGATTAATGAAATATTAAATAAAGAAGAAAAGAAGTTATCAGAAACATTCGTTACCTTAAGAAATGATCGATACTGCTTAGCTGTAAAAGCAGAGTATAAAAACACTTTTAAAGGTATCACTCATGATGTGAGTGGTAGTTACCAAACATATTATATTGAACCAGCTGCAGTAATTGATTTAACTAGTGAAAAAGAAAAACTGATTCAAGAAGAAAAACAAGAAATTGATCGTATTTTACGTTCTTTATCTAATGAACTTGGTATTTTAGAACCAAGTTTAAGAGTAAACTTCGAAATTATCTTAGAAATTGATAACATATTTGCACGTGCAATGCTTGCAAAAAAGATGGATGCATGCAAACCAAACATTAATACAGAAGGTTTATTTGAACTTAAGAATGCAAGACATCCTTTACTTCGAGTAAAAAAAGTTATTCCTAACAATGTTAGTTTTAGAAAAGACTCTCGTGGTATTATAATAACTGGTCCTAACACTGGTGGTAAAACTGTTTTATTAAAAACTGTAGGCTTACTTAGTTTAATGGTTAAGTATGGTCTTTTAATACCAGCTGAATCATCATCAAATGTGATGATATTTGATCAAATATTCTGTGATATAGGCGATGATCAAAGTATTGAAAATAACTTATCAACATTCTCATCTCATATGTCAAACATTGTTAAAATTGTAAATAGTGTTACACCTAACTCACTTGTTTTAATTGATGAAATTGGTTCTGGTACAGATCCTGTAGAAGGGTCTAATCTTGCAATTGCTATTTTAAAGTATTTTATAAATAACAATATAAGTTTCATTACGACAACACACTATTCTAGTCTTAAAGCATTTGCTTTCGATAATGAAAAAGTAGTAAATGCATCAATGGAATTTGATGATAAATCATTAGAACCGACTTATAAGTTAAAACTTGGCATAACGGGTTCTAGTAATGCATTTAATATTGCGAATCGTTTAGGCTTAAATAAAGAAATTATTAAAGATGCTAAAGAAATGACCGCAACTTCATCTGATAATGTTCGTGGACTTATTTTAAAACTTGAAAAGCAAATGAAAATTATTCAAGATGAAAAAGATCTACTTGAAAAAAGATTAGAAGAAACTAAAGAACTAAAAGAAAAATTAAACTCAGAATACAAAAAAATTGATTTAGAAAAAGAAAAAATTTTGAAAAAAGCAAACAAAGATGCTGAAGATATTATTTCGAAGACTCAAGAAGATGCGCTTAAGTTAATAGATAAACTTAAAAACATGGAAAAACGAGAAACTAAGCTTCATGAAATAATAGCTGTAAAAGAGGAACTAAAAAAAATAGATAATAACAAAATTGAAATTAAAAAAGAGGAAGAAACTATACCTTATCAAGACTTTAAAGTTGGAGATGATGTTTATATTATCGCATATGATCAATATGGAGTTATTAATAAAGTCATAAAAAAAGGTTTATTTTCAGTTTCTATAGGCAATATTGTTGCAAACTTTAAGCAAAATGAGTTAAAATTAGTAAAACCAAAAAAACTTTCACA
>CAJGCS010000075.1 GCA_904501965.1 uncultured Bacilli bacterium
AGTAAGATTTCATCTGGTTTTGCAATTTCTTTGATATCAACTAATTCTTGCATTAAAGCTTCATCAATATGTAAGCGACCAGCAGTATCGATGATAACAAAATTAAAGTTATTTGCTTTCGCATATTCTAAGGCTTTTTTAACAATAACTTGAGGTTTTGTTAAAATACCCATTTGGAATACTTCAATATTTAGTTGTTTTCCAAGTTGAACAAGTTGGTTAATAGCAGCTGGACGATAAATGTCGGCAGCAACCATTAAAGGACGTAAGTTCTTTTCTTTTCTTAATAGATTAGAAAGTTTCCCAACATGAGTTGTTTTACCACTACCTTGTAGACCTACAACTAAAGCAACACTCATACCGCTTTGTTTTAAGTTAATTGGCACGGCTGCTTCACCCATTAATTTAACAAGTTCTTCGTAAACAATTTTAACTACTTGATCACCAGGAGTAAGAGATTTCATTACTCTTTCGCCAAGAGCTTTTTCTTTTACTTCAGCAATGAATTTTTTAACAATTTTATAGTTAACGTCAGCTTCTAAAAGTGAAACTCTGACTTCTCTCATTGCCTCTTCAATATCATGTTCATTTACTTTCCCGCGTCCAGTTAAACGACGAAGGGACATTTGGATTTTTTCAGATAAACTTTCAAATGGCATATAATCACTCCATTTCTTTAATCTTATTGATTATTTCTTTTCCTAGATCGTTTGTATTTGGTTCTAGTTGAATTAAATATTGATCTAGTATTTTTGCGTTTTTATACATTTGTAATTTAGCTTCATATTCTTCTAATGCATTACAAGCTTTTTGTAATGCATCCCATACAGCATTTCTACTAATTGCCATATTTTCAGCAATCTCACTTAAACTGTAATCTTCACTGTAGTAATATTCGAATATTTCTTGTTGTTTTGGTGTTAGGAGTGAATAATAATAACCATATAATGTATTATAATAATTCTTCTTTTCAATTTGATTATCCATATAACACCTATTCATTTTCATCTTCGATGAATAATCCACCAATATATTCTTCTAAATCAAAGTATTCTAAATCTTCCATTTGCTCGCCAAGGCCAATCATCTTAATTGGAATATTGTATTTATCTCTGATTGCAAGAACAATACCACCTTTACTAGTACCATCTAGTTTAGTAAGAATTACACCTGTAATATTTGTTACTTCTAAGAACGCTTCGGCTTGAGATAAACCATTTTGACCTGTTGTTGCATCAATAACGAGTAATGTTTCTTGAGGAGCATTAGGAATTTCTCTTTCGATAACTCGGTTCATCTTTTCAAGTTCTTTCATTAAGTTAACTTTATTTTGAAGACGACCTGCAGTATCGCATAATAAGACATCATATTTTTCATTCTTAGCTTTTTGTAAAGCGTCATAAATAACACTTGATGGATCTGTTGCGCCTTTTTTAATAACGATATCAACACCAACTCTATTTGCCCAAACTTCTAATTGGTCAACAGCGCCAGCTCTAAATGTATCACCTGCAGCAAGCAATACTTTCTTTCCTTGTTTTTTAAGACGGTGTGCAATTTTTGCAATAGTTGTTGTTTTACCAACACCATTTACACCAACAAATAAAAATACTGATAAACCTTCTTTATTAATATTTAAGTTATTATTAACAATTTCATTTTTTAAATATAACTCAAACATTTTATCAACAATGATTTGTTGAAGTTCTTTAACGTCATTTACACCTTCAACTCTTTCATCTTCTTTTAAGGCATCTATAAAGTCAAGTGTTGTTTCAACACCAATATCAGCCATAATAAAAGCATCTGTTAAATCATCAAACAAATCTTCGTTGATTTCATTGTAACTAGATAGAATACTTTTTAATTTGCCAAGTAACCCAGATCTAGTTTTCTTCATACCTAAGTTATATTTTTTAGAAACATCTGTTTTTTTCTTTCTCTTAAAAAAATCAAATAAACCCATATATTACCTCTATTACTTATTAATAGTTTATTTTTTACTTCTTAAATATTATACTATATTTTACCAAATAAATCAAGTAAATATAAAGATTGACCCTATAAAAAAAGGGAGTCAGATAGGGGGATAACTATCTGACAGGAAGGTATTCCGTTATACGGAATATTTAGGGGATATGTGCGTCATTTGACGCATATATATTATACCATATTCTTTTTAATAATTCAAGGGTTTTATTAATAAAATTTTACATTTTTCGACATTAAATTTTAACACTTTGTTTCTTTGTTTTCTTGTTTGTAATGCATTTCTCATTACCACAACGTATAATTTTTGTCTCAATATTAGTTTCTTTATCAATACTTACTACTTCAATCATCGGTGCTCCGCATTCTAAGCACTTTTCAGAAGTTGGAATTCCTGAATATGTTGTTTTACAATCAGGATAACGATTACATGCGTAGAACTTAGCTCCTCGTGATCTACCTCTTCCACTTACACGTTCAACGATAACTCCCTCACCACAAACTGGACAAGGAATTCCTGTTGAAACAGGTTCAGGTTTTTCTTTTTTCTTAATAAACTTACAACGAGGATATCCACTACAAGCAGTAAACTCACCAAATGGGCCTCTTCTAATATATAAAGGAAGTCCACAATCAGGGCAGAATTCATCAGTAATCTTTGGATAAATTTTTACCATATTATCTCTTGCATATTCGATTAACGGTGCAAACTCATCGTAGAATTTCTTTAATTCTTTATGCCATACAGCTTTGCCAAGAGCAATTTCATCTAGAATATTTTCCATTTCGGCAGTATACTTAACATTGATAATTGAACTAAAGAATAAATCAAGTTGATCTGATGTAAGCGTTCCTTGATCAGTTGGAACAAATGATTTTTTATCCATACTAACATAACTTCTAAGTCTAAGTGTTTCCATAGTCATAGCATATGTAGAAGGACGACCAATTCCAAGTTCTTCCATTTTTCTAATTAATCTAGCTTCAGTATATCGATGTGGAGGTGATGTAAACTTTTGTTCTTTAGTAAGTTCAGCTAGAACTAATACTTCATCGATTTCAAGTTCTGGAAGTAATTCAACATCTTCATGAACATCAATATTTGCTTCTTCATATACTTTTAAGAAGCCGTCGAATAATACTTTTTCACCTTGGATATTAAATAAATGATTACCATTTACAACATCTACTTTTGTATCTTCCACTTTAGCATCTTTCATAAGTGATGCAAGAGCTCTATTATAAATTAAAGAATAAATCTTATATTCTTCTAAGCTTAAGTATTTTTTAATGCTTTCAGGTGTACGATCAATTTTTGTTGGACGAATCGCTTCATGGGCATCTTGAATATTCTTACCCTTTGTTGATACTTTCTTTACGCCTTTATAATAATCAGCACCATAAGTATTTTCAATATAATCTTTAGCACTATCAACAAATTCATCTGATAAACGAATAGAGTCAGTACGCATGTAAGTAATTAAACCAACAAGCTCTTTATTTACTTCGATACCTTCATATAATCTTTGGGCAATCGTCATAACACGTTTTGCACTATAGTTATATTTAGCTGATGCATCTTGTTGAAGAGTTGATGTAATAAATGGAGGTTTTGATGTACGATTACGTTCTTTCTTGTTAATTGCTTTAACAACAAAATCACCTTGTTTAAGTTCATCAATAACTTTATTTACTTCTTCTTCAGTAGAAATAGTATGAGCTTCATCTACTGTACCAATATATTTTGATTTAAGTAAATATTCTTTTTCTCCAACTGTTTTTAAAAAGTTTGCGACAACATCCCAGTATTCTACTTTGTCAAAAGCTTGAATTTCCTTTTCCCTATCAACAACAAGTTTTAAAGCAACACTTTGTACACGACCGGCACTTTTTGAACCTAGCTTTTGTTGCATAAGAGATGATAATCTAAAACCAATAATTCTATCAAGAATTCGGCGTGATTCTTGAGAATGAACTAAGTTCATATCAATTTGTCGGTCATTTTGAATTGATTTTAAAATGGCGCTTTTTGTAATTTCGTTAAACACGATACGTGATACCTTTTTAACAGGTTGTCCTAAAACAGATGCTAAATGCCAACTAATAGCTTCGCCCTCTCTATCTGGGTCGGTTGCAAGATAAACATGGTCCGCTTCACTTGCAGCTTTTTTAAGTTTTTCAACTACATCTACTTTATCTTTTAAAATGACATATTCAGGAGTAAAATTATTTTCAATATCTACTCCAAATCCACCTTTTCCTTTTATAGATAAATCTCTAATATGGCCTATACTTGATTCAACTTTATAATCATCGCCTAGATATGTCGAGATTGTTTTACATTTTGCAGGAGATTCAACTATTAATAATTTCATATTTTCACCTCATCCTCAAAAATTATATATTAAATTTTTTTTATTGTCAACAAAAAGATAAAAAGTTTTTCTTTCCTTATATTATATATTTATTAAATTCTATTCTAATTCCATTAAAAAAAAGAAACAATTGAGCCCTTCAACCGTTTCCGTGTACTTAATGAATTAATATATATTTTTTTAAAAAAGTAGAGAGAGTATGATAGTGTCTGTTTTTTGTTGTTGTAAGGTATTTCCTTTCCTAATTATTTTATGATATTATATTGTTTAACAGACTTATTTTTAAAAAATGTATTTACATTAATATTGTTCAATAAAAAACTAACAGAAAATTAAAAGAATTAAAAACATAAAAACTTAAAATATATTCCTATATTCTAGGCAAATGGTAAATCACCTTCAGGTAAGCCCATGACAGGATCTTTATCATTACCTGAATTTGGATCACAAACAGTTGTTCCTAGGACACTTGTTGCTAAACATGCAAATGCCATAACTGCCATAACAATTCCGATAATTGCTTTTTTCATATCAAGTTCCTTTCCATTCATTAAATACAATAAAATTATATATTTGAATAGCAAAATCTTTGATATACTATTTTGGTATAAATCCTTAATATTTCAATACTTTATTTAATATTTTGGCATAATATTATACTAAATAAGTAAAAAAGACAAACATTAGCACATATTGCCAATATTTGTCTTTTTTTACTTAAAATAATACTCTTTAAATTGTTTTAAATATTCTGTTTCAAAAAGAGTAGCTTTCTTATATTTTCTATTTTTCCTAAAGTAAATAATGCACATATCAAGCATCCATTTACAATATGTAAAATGTACTTTACCAACTAGTGTAGGAAGTAAATACTTTTCTATAAAAGCAATTCTTTCGTCTGTATTATTAATTTTGTAGTATTCAACAAGTTTATCAATAACATGATTACCACGTACTTCATAAAACTCAAGCATTTCAATTAATTCATCAAGTTCCTTATTCATACTATAATATTCAAAGTTTGTAAGTAGATTAACTGAAGAATTATTTAAAATAGCTTTTATAATAATGTCACCATCTTTTTGATCAAGACGTTTCTTAAATGTTTTCCAATATTTCCTTGCATTCTTTTTATCTTC
>CAJGCS010000076.1 GCA_904501965.1 uncultured Bacilli bacterium
ACCGATGGGCGGAAGACTTTTTGGAGAAAAACCAAAAAATAGTAAAAAGACTCTAGGAAGAGTACTAAAATACTTAGGATCTAATAAAGCTTATTTAATCATCTTAATTATAATTGTATTTATCACAAGTATTATTTCTATCTCAACTCCAGTATTATCTGGTGCTGCTATTGACAGTATGCCTTTAAAAACAACAATGGTTTTAGATGCAAATGATAATACACTTAAATATGAACAATTCACTAATGTTCCAAGTGATAATTCAGGACTTCAAATTGAAGTAACAGACGACTTAACTTGGAAGATTGAAGGCGTTGATACAAAGGTACTTGCTTATAATGAAGAAGATAAGAAGTTTGATAGCTATATCTTAATTAATAGTACATTAAATATTTTAAATATTACTATTTGTAATAATGAATATAATGAACAGTTAAAAGAATATGAAGAAATAAAAACTTCTATTACAACACTAAGTAAACTTGTATTTGAAGGTGAATATAAACTTACAATTGGTCAAAGTGGTATTTGGGAAATATATAAAAATACTAATAAAGTAGATGAAAATAATAATATTATCTTTGAAAAACTTGGCAATAATGGTAGTGGTTTAAGAAGCTATGCAGTTGGTAGTAAAGATCCAAATGAAATGTTTATTATCCTTGCAATTCTAGCAGTAGTTTATATTTTATCTGCAGTATTTAACTTAATTAGTTCAAGAGTATCAGTTAAACTTTCTCAATCAACTATTAGAAAGTTAAGAAAAGATTTATTTGATAATTTAGTTTTCTTACCAATTAGATACTTCGATAATCACCAACATGGTGATATTATGAGTAGAATGAGTAATGACTCTGCAACAATTGCAAGTACAATTTCACAATCTATCACATCTTTAGTCTCTGCTATATTAACTGTTATTGGTGCTCTTGCTGTAATGATTTGGAAGAGTCCGCTTTTAACTCTTACATGTGTTGTAAGTTTAGTTTTAACGCTTCTTGCAACAAGCATTCTTTCTAAGTTTATGAAGAAATACTTTAGACTTGAAAGATCACTTATTGGTGAAATTAATGCTCAAGTAGAAGAAATGGTTGTAGGACATAAAACTGTAAAAGCATTTACTAAAGAAGAAGATATTAAAACTGAATTTAATCAAACAAGTGGTTTCTTGAAAAAGTTCGGTTTTAGAGCAAATCTATTTGGTGGTGTAATGGGACCGGTAATGAACTTTATTAGTAACTTTGGATATTTACTTGTAGTAGTTCTTGGTGCATTATTTGTTCAATATGGTATTGGACGTGGGCTTAATGGTGAATTATTAACAATTGGTTCAATTATTACATTTACTACTTTATCACAACAATTTAACCGTCCAATTAACACTATTGCTAACCTTTATGCTCAAATTCAAACAAGCTTAGCAGCTGCTGAAAGAGTGTTCTCTATTATGGATGAACCTCATGAAGTAAATGAAGGTACTGTTAAGATGAGTGAAATTGAAAATGTTGGTAATATTGTATTTGAAAATGTTAACTTCTCTTATGTAGAAGGAGAACGTGTTTTAAAAGACTTCTCACTAGAAATTAAACCAGGTGAAAAAATTGCCCTTGTAGGTGCAACTGGTTCTGGTAAAACAACAATTGTTAACCTTCTTATGAGATTCTATGATATAGATTCTGGTTCTATTAAAATCGGTGGTGTTGATATTCGCGATATCGACAAAGACTCTCTAAGAAGTCAAACCGCAATCGTTTTACAAGATACAGTCTTATTTAAAGATACTGTTGGTAATAATATTAAATATGGTAAACTTGATGCAAGCTTAGATGAAATCATTCATAGTGCTGATATAAGTAAATCACACAAGTTTATCTCTCGACTTCATGATGGATATGACACTATGCTTACAGAATCAGGTAATAACTTAAGTGGTGGTCAACGTCAATTATTATCAATTTCACGTGCTGTCTTAGCTGATCCAAAGATTTTGATTTTAGACGAAGCAACATCAAGTGTTGATACAAGAACTGAAAAGAATATCCAAGATGCACTTGCTAACCTTATGAAAAATAGAACAAATGTTATTATTGCTCACCGTTTATCAACAATTAAAGATGCAGATAAGATCGTTGTTATTGATAAAGGTCGAATTGTTGAAATTGGTAGACATGATGAACTACTTGAACAAAAAGGAGTTTATTATAACCTTTACCAAACACAATTTAGTGGTAATGCAATTTAAAAAGGAAACGAAAGTTTCCTTTTCTTTTTGCTTGTCTAGACAAAGAAGTAAAAATATGGTATAATAAGATAAATAAGTGGAGGCAATTATGGCTGAAAAAATAAAGAAAGAAAAGAAACAAAAATTTAAAAAACCAAATCCTTTTATTTGGCTTTTATTACTTATTGTATCAAAAATATGGATGTTTTTTATAAGTAAAGTAAAATGTGAAGGTAATGCACTTAAAAAACGTAATAAAAAAGAAGGTGCAATCGTTCTATTTAATCATCAAACAAACCAAGACCATTTTATCTGTGCTCAAGCAGCTGGATTTAATCGTTTGTCATTTGTTGTATCAGATTACTATATGAGAAAACCTTTTACAAACTTTATTTTAAAACTAGCTCGTGCTATTCCTAAGGTACAATTTAGAACAGACTTAGTAAGTATTCGAAAAATGAAAAGAGCAGTAGACCATAAAGGCTTACTTACAATAGCTCCTGCTGGTCAAGTTACATTACATGGTGAAGTTACTTATGTAGATCCATCAATTGTTAAATTACTTAAACTTTGTAAAGTAGATGTTTATGCAACTCAAATTCGTGGTGGATATATTTGCTTTCCAAAATGGAGAACAAACAGAAAATCACGTAAATCTAAGATTCGTGTAAAAATTGTAAAAGTATTAACAAAAGAACAAGTTGCAAGTATGTCAGATCAAGAATTATTTGATAAAGTGTTTGAAGCAATTAGTTTATCAGAACATGAACTTAAGAAAATTGAACCAATTAAAATTAAGAATCCTGAGCCAATTACAGGCCTTGAAAACGTACTTTATGTTTGTCCTAAATGTAAATCAAAATTTACTAATGTATCAAATGTAAATGAAATTAAATGTAATAAATGTGGAAACACTATTTATATGGATGAATATGCAAGAATTCATCCAAAAACTAAAGATGATGTTTGTTTTGAAAATGAATCAGTTTGGTATTACTATCAAGGAGAGTTAATTAAAGAAAGATTTGCTCAAGATGATTTTATAATGGAAAATAACTTTAAACTTTTCCAAAATCCAAATGATCCAAAAGTAATGGAAGAAGTAGGAAGTGGTAAACTTACTATGACTAAGAGTGCACTTTACTATGATGGTACAGTTTTAGGTGAAGAAGTACATAAAGAATTTAGCTTTGATACACTTACACAACTTCCTTTTTCACCGGGGCATCATTTTGAAGTTCCAGATGGCGATGGTGTATTCCAATTTAGACCACTTGATGAACCAGGTACTGTTGTTGAATGGGTTCAAACAATTGATACAATTAATAGTATAAAGAGAAGTTAATTATGATTGAGAACTTTAAAGTATTAGGATATGATTCCGAATTTAATGGAATCATTAAAAAAGGAAGTAATACATTTACTTTACCAAGAGTAATTAAAGGTGAAGAAATTCAAGCAGATATTACATTAAAGCCAAAATTATCTGCTCGCCTTACAAAAGTTATATCTCCTGCAAGCAGTAGAATAAAACCTCTTTGTGAATATTACTTACAATGTGGTGGTTGTGCTTTGCAACATATTAAATATGAAGAACAGCTAAAAATGAAACAAGAACTTGTAAGTAACTTGTTTAAAGAAGCATTTGACAAAGAATACGAAGTTCTACCTACAATTGGAATGAAGGATCCTTTCTATTATCGAAATAAAAATCAAGTTGTATTTAAAAATGTAAAAGGTAAACTTACTTGTGGAATGTATCAAAGTGGTACACATAATGTAATTGGTACAACAAACTGTTATATACAAGATAAAATCGTTGATAAGATTGTCACAACAATCAAAGACTTAATGCAAAAACAACGCCTTAGTGCTTATGATGAAGATAGAAAAACTGGTTTAATTCGCCATGTCTTAGTTAAAACTTCTAAAGCAACAAAAGAAGTAATGGTTGTACTTGTTGTTGGAAGCGAAGTATTCCCCGGAAGAAGTAACTTTGTAAAAGCTTTAGTTGCTCGTTGTAAAGAAATTACAACTATTATTCAAAACACAAACACAAGAGTAACTAATGCGGTACTTGGTGATAAAGAAACTGTTCTTTATGGTAAAGGATATATTACAGATATTTTATTAGGGCTTAAATTTAAAATATCTTCAAAATCATTTTATCAAATTAACCCAGAACAAACCGAAAAACTTTATTCAAAAGCAATTGAACTTGCAAATCTTACAAAAGCAGATAACTTACTTGATGCATATTGTGGTGTAGGTACAATTGGTCTTATCGCAAGCTCTCATGTTTCAAAAGTAACTGGGGTTGAACTTGTAAAGGATGCAGTAAACGATGCAATCATGAATGCAAAAGCAAACAATATCAATAATGTACGTTTTATTTGTGATGATGCAACACGCTTTATGGTTAACTCTGCACGTCAAAAACAGTCGTTTGATGTTGTTATTATGGATCCACCTCGAAAAGGATCTGATAAACCATTCTTAGACGCTCTTTTAAAACTACTGCCTCTAAAGGTTGTCTACATTTCATGTAACCCACATACACAAGTTGATGACTTAAAAGTGCTTTTAGAAAAATATGAAATTAAATCTATTCAACCGGTTGATATGTTCCCTCATACTCATCATGTTGAAAATATCGTTTTATTAACATTAAAAAACAAAAAATAGTATTTTAAATACTATTTTTTTTGAAACTTTTTACAAAATAATAACGTATTATTAGTGAGGTGATAATATGAAAAAAATATTAAGTTCTCTTTATTTAACACTATTTTTATTATTAATTAGTGGATGTAATAATAATCAGTGTAATCATCTTGATTATGATAAAAATAATATTTGTGATATTTGTAATCACACAATTGATAAAGAAATATTATCTTGTAAAGATATTTCAACAGAAACTAACAAAATCTTAAAACTCGCAAAAAGAACTACACCCCATTATAAGAATTTAACTGATTTGTTTTATGAATATAATCAATCAAAACTAGGGTTAACTGACTATCAAATATTTAGTTTAATTGAAAAAGAGGATAGTCTTTATTATAATATTGATATTTTTGAAGTTCAAACTATAGATGAAACACTTTATTTTTTGATACATAATGATGTTTTTTATTTTATTGCTCCATTTCCATTTCATAATCAAAATTCTGTTTGTATTTCTAGCATAGCAATTACAGATGCAAACTCTGATGGTTTTAT
>CAJGCS010000077.1 GCA_904501965.1 uncultured Bacilli bacterium
AAATGTGATACCTAGTTTTTTATGCATTTCTTTAAGTTCGATTTGCATCTCTTTACGCATTTTTAAGTCAAGTGCTCCAAGAGGTTCATCAAGTAATAAAATCTTTGGTTCATTGATAATAGCTCTTGCAATTGCGATTCTTTGTTGTTGACCACCTGATAAAGTAGTAACATCACGATATTCAAATTCTTCTAAATCAACAATTTTTAAAGTTTTCTTTACTTTTTCGTTAATCTCACTTTTCTTATATTTACGATATTTAGTAATTACATTACCTTTTTTATCTGTTACTTGATAAGGAATTTTTTGAAGTTTTAAACCAAATGCAACATTATCATAAACATTTAAATGTGGAAATAATGCATATTTTTGAAATACAGTATTTACAGGTCTTTTATATGGAGGAAGATTTGTAATATTTTCTCCATCAAGTAAAATTTCTCCTTTTGTAGGAATTTCAAAACCAGCAATCATACGAAGTGTTGTTGTTTTACCACATCCTGATGGACCAAGTAAAGTAACAAATTCACCACGTTTAATATAAAAGTTGAAATCTTCAACTGCTAATACACCATCATATTCTTTGTATAGATGATTAAGAGTAATTATTATATCTTTTTTAAAGTCATTCATAAAGCACCTCTAATTAGAAATTGGGTGGACTACTAATCCAAATCACTTTACAAGGTTTAGTTCCTTTATTATATAAATAGTGATTTTTATCAGTTGTAATATAGAATGTATCGCCCTTTTTACATTCCTCACTTCTTGAACCATATACTATACTTACACGTCCTTCAAGAACATAACCAAATTCTTGACCTTCATGAGGCATATCAACATCAGTTTTTGATCCTGGATTTATAGTTACAAGTACTGGTTCCATTTCATTTTTTTGACTATTAGGAACAAGCCAAGATAATTCATATTCATCAGTAGATTTTACAAAATAATCTTCAGGATGATATACGATAGTTTCTTCATCTTCTTCATCGAAAAATTCTTTCAAACTTGAACCAAGTGTTGAGAGAATATCTGTTAATGTACTTATCGATGGACTTGTTAAGTCATTTTCAAGTTGCGAAATATAACCTTTTGTTAGTTCACAACGATCAGCTAATTCTTCTTGAGTGAGACCATAAAAAGTCCTCAATTGTTTAATCTTTGAACCAATACTCATATAATTCACCTCATATAGTTATACACAGATTAAAAATAAAAACGGTTACATAATAATAAACCGAAAGTTTAGTAATAATAAACAATAATATTATATAATAAACGCAAAAAAAGTCAAGTAAATTGTACAAAAAAAACTAAAATTGTCTTTTATATAAACAATTTTAGTTTTATAATTTTTGTATTTTTGAAATTTCTTCACGCCAAGATCTTTCTTGTTTTTTTTCAACAACTTTATTTATTCGTTTTTCTTTAATACCAATTTTTAATGAATCATTTCCAATAAGCTTATTTATATTAGTAATTAATGTATTAATTTTATGGTTTTTTTCAATTTCAGATAATTCATCAAATATAGTTAATTGTCTAATTTCTTCTTTTTGTTCAACAAGTTTACTAGCCGAAACCCCAAGAAGCCTTACAGGGAAACCATCATCATAGTACTCTTCAAATAATTCTTTTAAAACTTCATACATACGATATGAATCATTAGTAGCAACATCAATAGTTCTACTTCTACTTATTGTTTTAAAGTTGTTATACTTAATTTGTAATGTAAATGTATGAGCCTTATTGTTACGTTTTTCAAGTCTTGCTGAAACTGAGTTTGTTAATACTTTTATCGCAAGCAACATATTTGATGGTAAATATTCATCAAATTCAAATGTTTGAGAATTACCAACAGATGAAACTTCATTAAACCGATTAACATCAACTTCATTACTACCTGCTCCGTGTGCGTTTGCATAAAGAGATTTACAAGAAACTGATCCAATAATATGTTCTAAAAGATTAAGATCTTTAAAATTTGCAAGATCCCCAATAGTTTTAATATTCAACGCTTGCATTTTTTCAAGAGTTTTCTTGCCAACACCAAACATATCTTCAATCGGAAGTGGCCACATTTTTTCGGCTATTTCTCTTTTACGAAGAATTGTAATACCAAGCGGTTTTTTCATATCTGAAGCCATCTTAGCTAAAAACTTATTAGGAGCTATTCCGATACTACATGGTAAATGAAATTCTTTTAAAAGAGTATCTTGAATTCTTTTTGCAAGAGCAGGAACCTCTTCTGCTTTACATACATCAGTTACATCTAAATATCCTTCATCAATACTTGCAGGTTCAACAAGTGATGTAATTGACATAAAGTAATTGAAAAACTTTTCAGAGTATTCGCTATATAGTCCCATAGATGGTTCTACTAAAATAAGATCAGGACAATTTCTTAACGCATCACTTACACGCATAGCAGACCGAACGCCGTAAGGTCTTGCTTCATAACTAGCAGCAAGTATTATTCCTTTTCTATCATTAGTATGAGGAGCTACAGCTACTTTTTTTCCTTTTAGATCAGGATTTTCAGCTATTTCACAACTTACAAAAAAGCAATTCATGTCAATATGTAAAATAATTCTATTTTTTTTGATTTAAATCACTTCCCTTTTTAAAAATAATATGGTATAATATACCTAGTAAATTTGAGGTGATATTATGAGTCAAAATAAAAATGAAAAATTAATCGTAAGAAAAGATAAAAAAGATGGTACATCAGAAATTATTATTACAAAGTCTCCATCAAAAACTATCTTTGGTAAAATTTTAATTGCAGTTTTAGCAGGTGGTATGGTACTTACTACTGTTGCAAGTTTAGTTATCGTAATCTTACAAGCTGCAGGTTTATTACAATAATAAGAACAATATAGGGTTTCCTATATTTTTTCTTTTATTATACACCAAAACAACCATTATAGCAAAAAAATAGACTATCAAAATAGATAGTCTATTTTTTTATGCAATATATTGTTCTCGTTTTAGCATACGATGTTGTAATCTTAATCTATCTGATATCATCGCAATAAACTCTGAATTTGTTGGTTTTGATTTATTATAACTAATTGTATAACTAAATATATCACTGATCGCATCTACATTACCTCTTACCCATGCTACTTCAATTGCATGTCTAATAGCACGTTCTACACGTGAGGCAGTTGTTGAAAAACGAAGGGCTATTTCAGGATATAAAGTTTTTGTAACACTTCCTAAAAACTCAACATTTTCTATTACAAGTAAAATTGCTTCTCTTAAATACATGTAACCTTTAATATGTGCTGGAACCCCTACTTCGTGTAATATTTCTGTAATTTCAGCGTCTAATTCTAAGTCTTCTTTCTTTTCTTTAACTTCTGTTTTGTTTTCAAAGAAAGCTTCGCTTTGCATTTCTTTAATAATATTTGTTAAATGATCAAGGTTTACTGGTTTCATTAATAAATAATCAATACCAATTGTGTTAAGACGATTATTAATATAACTACTAATAAAATTAGTAACAACAACAACTCTTCTTGGCTTTTTAAATTCTGCACGACTATGGAATAGTGTTTCAAGTAAATTAATTCCATCGAAATTTGGCATAAATAAATCAACAATTAAAACATCAACGTCAGTAACTTTTAAAACATTTAAAATACTATTATTTGTATTATATGTTCCAATAACCGCTATATTTTCAAGACCTCTAAGATGTTGACTAATAATCATTTCTTTTTCGACTAAAGATTCAGCCACTAAAATTTTAAACTTTTGCATACGCATAATTAACCGAACAACAACGATAAAATTATAATATATTACAAATTTCTTTTCAAGTAAAACGGATAAATTATATCGATTTTACTTATACTATTTGTCGAATTTTGTCGTTTTCTTTAAAGGATATCTATTTGACTTACATAAAAGATAGAATTTTATCCAAAATTATTGTTATTAATTTCATCAATCATCCAGCCAATATGCATTGCATAACCAATAGTAGGATCTTCTAAAGAAACATGAGATACAGCGCCAATTAGTGCGTTATTTTGAATAATTGGAGAGCCACTCATCCCTTGAACAATGCCACCTGTTTTAGCAATTAGTCTATTATCTGTAACTTTTATCTTTATACCTTTAACATTTTTTGATTCTTGTAGATTTATACTAATAATTTCTATATCGAATGATTCTATTTTACATCCATCAATTACGGTTAGTATTTTTGCAGAACCTTTTTTAATTTCCGATTGGTCTGCAACTCTAATAGTTTTTCTATCAACCATGGCATTGTAAGTACCATATACACCAGTAATAGTATTTAGTTTTAATTTTCCAAGTAATTCATTTGTAAGTGATGCTCTTTTTTCACCACTAATTCCAGGTTCACCCTTTTTAATTCCTTCAATACTTGTTGTAACTAATTCACCATTTATATCGCCATATGTTAAAGATTTATCAGAAATTCCATGACCAAGGGAAGCAAAAATATGAGTTTCTGGATCAATGAAAGTTAATGTACCAATGCCAATTAATTTGTCTTTTACATAAAGTCCAATTGTTTGTTCACCATTTATTGTTTTAACAACATCAATATTTGTTGTAAAATTTTGATTATTTCTAGATATTCCAAGAACAGCTACATTATTTTGAGTATTACTAATTAATCTATTTAAATCACTTGTTTTAAAAACTGTAATGCCATTACAACTAATTATCTTATCACCTTCAAGAATATCAGAGTTTTTCCAAGGAGAAAGTTTTGCATCCTTAGAATTTACTTGATATTTTCCAGCAACATAAATTCCTGTTTCTAATTTAAGCCCAATGGCATCACCACCAGGAATAACGTATAAATCATTTGTTGCAAATACTTTACTTGAAGTTATCGAAAATAAACAAAGCACTAGAAATGTAACTATAAGATTTAATCTAATAATTTTCTTTAATAATTTCAATATATTCCTCCTTTCAATATAGTATTCACATATTTAAGCAAAATTAAAAACGCAGTATTTGCCAAAAATACTGCGTAATTTTTCCAATATTATTTTAATATAGATTATTCATGATTCAATAATGAAATAGCAAGTTCTTTACTCTTATTTGTATTATCTCCAGGAGATAACATTTTTGATAAAACATCTACTCTTTCATCGAATGTTAATGTTTTTACATTTGTTAATGTTCTTTCATTTACAACTTCTTTAGATATCAACATCTGAGTATTAGCTGTGCTTGCGACAATTGGTAAATGTGTAATAGCTAATACTTGAGTGTATCTACTAATTTCTTACATTTTTGATGCAACACCAGCTGCAGCTTCTCCCCTTACACCACTATCAATTTCATCGAAGATAATTGTCGATAAATGAAGGTTTTCGAGCATATTTACTTTTAGAGCTAACATTACACGAGACATTTCCCCG
>CAJGCS010000078.1 GCA_904501965.1 uncultured Bacilli bacterium
CATTTAGACGGATGCCGTATTGGTTTTGATGCTGGAGGCAGTGATAGAAAAGTTAGTGCTGTTGTTAACGGTGAAGCAATTTATTCAGAAGAAGTTGTTTGGTTCCCTAAAACTAATGAAGATCCAGAATATCATTATCAAGGTATTTTAGATAGTTTCAAACGTGCTGCATCAAAAATGCCTAGAGTAGATGCTATTGGTGTAAGTAGTGCTGGTGTTTATGTTGATAATGAAGTACGTGCTGCATCTTTATTTATTAAAGTTCCACAAGATAAATTTGATGCACAAGTTCGTGACATTTATATTCGTGCAGCAAAAGAAATTGGTGATGTACCTCTTGAAGTTGCAAATGACGGTGACGTTACTGCACTTGCAGGTGCTTTAGAATTAAAAGATGGTTGTGTTTTAGGTATCGCTATGGGTACTAGTGAAGCTGCTGGTTATATCAATAAAGATGGTAACTTAAATGGTTGGTTAAGCGAACTTGCATTTGCACCAGTTGATTTTAACAAAGGTGCTATGGAAGATGAATGGAGTGGAGACTACGGATGTGGTGTTAAATACTTCAGCCAAGATGGTATCATTAAACTTGCTGGTTTTGCAGGTATTGAATTACCAAGTGAAGCATCTCCTGCTGAAAAATTAAAAGTAGTTCAAAAATTAATGGCAGAAGGCAGTCCTAAAGCAAAAGAAATCTACGAAAATATCGGTACTTATTTAGGTTATACAATTGCATACTACAGTGAATTCTATGATATTAAATACTTATTATTATTAGGTAGAGTTACAAGTGGTGATGGTGGTTTAATCTTAATTGATAAAGCAAATGAAGTATTAAAAGCTGAATTCCCTCATTTATCAGTTCAATTAATGATGCCAGATGAAAACTCTCGTCGTGTAGGCCAATCTATTGCTGCAGCAAGCTTACCTACAATTAAATAGTATTGTGATTAAAATAGATACACTTTGTGAACACGTTAATAACGCTAACACTTATATAATTTCAAATGGTGAAGAAGCAATTGTTATTGATCCAGCTAATGATATTAGATCAATCAAAACACTTCTTAAAAATAAAAAACTTGTAGGGGTATTGCTTACTCATGGACATTTCGATCATTTTAGCGCAATTAATAAAATGTTAACTGAATTTAATTGTCCTTATTATATGCATAAAAATGCATATAGTAAGCTTAAAAATGTTGATACAAGCTGTGCTAGATATTTTGGCTGTAATACGCCAGTTGAAATAGATGAAACTTCTGTTAGATTTGTCAGTGAAGGCGTTAAATTTAATCTAGCTGGTCTAGATATAAAATGCTTATATAAACCTGGTCATACAGATTGTTCGATTGTTTTTCAGATTGAAAATAATTTATTTACTGGAGACTTCTTATTTAAAGGAAGCGTTGGTAGATGCGATTTGCCAACAGGCAATAACTTAATTATGAGAAAATCTATTAGTGAAATAAAAACTTTTAAAAAAGAAGAAGACTTTGTGATTTATCCGGGTCATGGAGAGTCTACGCTTTTATCTGAAGAACTTAAAACTAATTATTATTTATTAAGATTTTAAAAAAAGACTGAACTAAAGGTAAAACTTTAGTTCAGTTATTTTTTTATTTTTCAATATAAGCAAGTATTAACTTATATGTATTTAAAATACCATTAATATGTGTTCTTTCCATTCCGTGGCTTGCTCCAATACCAGAACCGATTAAAGCACATTTAATATCATTTCCAGCTCTTAGTGCAGCTGTACCATCAGAACTATAGAAAGGATAAATATCAACTGCATATTTTAAATTGTTTTCTTTTGCAAGATTGATTAGATTAGTTGTCATATCATAATCGTATGGACCACCTGAATCTTTTGCACAAATAGAAACCATTTCTTCTGTACAAGATAAATCACTTCCGATACAACCCATATCAATTGCAAGAAGTTCATCAACATCAGGTATATTTGATGCACCATGCCCAACTTCTTCAAATGTTGTGAAAATCACTTTTAAATTTTGTTTAGGAGTTTTGTTTTGATAATATTTTAAAACTTCTAATAAAATAAACGCACTTGCTTTATCGTCTAAGAATCTTGTTTTTACAAACCCACTTTCTGTAATTTCAAACTTTGGATTAATACTTACAAAGTCACCATTACTAATGCCAAGTTTTTCTGTATCTTTTTTATTATAAACAAGTTCATCTAAACGTATATACATGTTGTTTTCGTCTCTTGATTTTGATGATGCGTCTGGGTAAACATGTACGCTTGGTGATGTTGAAAGAATGGTTCCAGAATACTTTTTGTTATCTCTTGTATGAACTGTGCAATATTCGCCATCATAAGTTGCAAGAATCGGACCACCAAGTTTTGTAAAGTTTAAGTTGCCGTCACCTCTAATTGATCTAACCATAAGACCAAGCGTGTCAACGTGAGCACTTAATCCAATTGTATAGCTACTTTCACCTTTTACTTCAACGATTAAATTGCCTTTTTTATTTTTATAAGTTTTATATCCAAGCCCTTTAATATATTCTTCTAAGAAAGATATAATTTTATTTGTATAACCAGTTGGACTTGGAATATTCATAATTTGTTCAAATAGCTTTAAATCTAAATTTGTATTATTCATAAGATACTTCCTTTATTTAATTTATATAAAAAGTATATCATAAATAAATTTCAAGTTCATATATTTAGCAAAAAAATAAAAGGTTAAGGTATAAAAATAAATAAAAAACATAAAATATTTTTAGAAAATTAGCACATTCCCCTTGACAGTGCTAAAAATATGTGGTATACTTAATTAGCACTCGAAGTTAAAGAGTGATAAAAGGAGGTTCTATGCAAGAGTATTTGGTTACTGAAAGACAAAAACTAATTATGATTGCAATCGTCGAAGAGTATGTTAAAACTAATGAACCTGTTGGATCTTTAGTTTTATCAAAAAGAGAAGAATTAAATTTTTCATCTGCAACACTAAGAAACGATATGGCAATATTAGAAGAACTTGGCTATTTAGAAAAAACGCATACTTCAAGCGGTAGAGTTCCTTCTGAAAAAGGTTATCGCCTTTACGTTAATGAAATAATGAAACGTGGAAAAAAAGATGAAACTTTGTTTCCAATGATTGATGAAATATTTGACAATCCTAATGTTTCTCAAGATGAAGCAATTTATAAGTCAATGGAACTTGTAACGCAACTTACAAATTACGCATCAATCGTTCATGGTCGTGCAGCTTCAAATGCTCGTATAAAAAGACTTGAATTTGTTTCATTAAGTGGTAATTATGCGATTATCTTAATGGTAACTGATAAAGGACAAGTAGAAAGTAAAAGAATTGTTGTTCCTTCTAATGTTAACCCAAAAGAAATTAAACGTATTATTCAAATATTAGATGAATTATTACATAATCAACTAGTGTCTGATATTCACAATGTTATAAGTAATGTTGTTTTAACTGATGAAATTAAAGAGTTCTTAGAATATCGTGATCACTTAGTAAGTGCATGTATTGATGCATTTAGTGATATGGTAAGTGATAAATATCATTTTTCAGGTAGATATAATATTTTAAATCAACCGGAATTTAAAGATGTAAATAAAGTAAGAGAATTGTTTAATGCAATTGAAAGAAGAGAAATTCTTCGTGTTGTAAATTCAGATTCTTTAGGAATTACAATTAAAATTGGTCAAGAAAATGAACTTAAAGTTATGAAAGATTGTACAGTTGTAACAGTCCCTTATGAAGGAAGTGATGGTAGTGTTGGAGCTATTACAATTTTCGGGCCAAAACGTATGGAATATTCAAAAGTTATTCCATTACTTGAATACATAGCTGGAAATATTAAGAAAATCGTATAGGAGGAATCAATGCAAAACGAACATAATAGATATCGTGAAGAAGAAAAAGAACTAAATGAGAATGTAGAAGAAGAAAATAGTTTCGAAGAAACAAATGAAAATCCTTTTAATGAAGAAGCAGAAACTTCTGAAAAGCAAGAAAAAGGATGGAAAAAAACAAAGAAAAAACAAAAGAAAGTTGAAGACTTTGAAGAATATCATGAGCTTAAAAAAGAAGTAGAAAAACTTAAAAATGATCTACTTATGAATAGAGCTGATTTAGAAAACTTTAAAAGAAGACATAACGAAGAAAGAATTCGTGAAAGAAAATATTGTTTACAAGATTTCTTAATGGAATTAATTGATGTAATTGATATTTATGATAAAGCATGTAGTATTAAAACTGATGACGAAAAATTAAATAAATTCTTAAGTGGATTTATTATGATAAATAACCGTTTAAAGCAAATTTTAGAAAACCATGGTGTTAAACAAATTGTTGCTTTAAATCAACCATTCGACCCATCTTTCCACAGTGCTATGGAAACTGTAAAAGTAGATGGCGTTGAACCTAATACAGTCGTAGAAGTAGTTATGACTGGATATGTATATAAAGATCGCGTTTTAAGACCAAGTATGGTTAAAGTAAGCGAATAATTAAACATTTGAATTTTAAATTTGGAGGATAAAAAATTATGAGTAAAATTATTGGTATTGACTTAGGTACAACTAATTCATGTGTATCTGTTATGGAAGGTGGAGAATCAAAAGTTATCGTTAATGCAGAAGGTGCAAGAACTACTCCATCAGTTGTTGCATTTAGAAATGGTGAAATTATTGTTGGTGAAGCTGCAAGACGTCAAGCTGCAACTAACCTTGATACAGTATTCTCTGTAAAACGTTATATGGGTACTGATCATAAAATCGCAATTAAATCAACTGGTAAAGAATATACACCACAAGAAATTTCTGCAATGGTTCTTCAAAACTTAAAAGCAACTGCAGAAGCATATTTAGGTGAAAAAGTTACAGAAGCTGTTATCACAGTTCCTGCATACTTCAATGACGCAGAACGTCAAGCAACAAAAGATGCTGGTAAAATTGCTGGTTTAGATGTTAAAAGAATTATCAATGAACCTACAGCTGCAGCTTTAGCATATGGTATTGATAAACAAAGTGAAAAAGAACAAACTATTTTAGTATATGACCTTGGTGGTGGAACATTTGACGTTTCTATCTTACAACTTGCAGATGGTACTTATGAAGTATTATCAACTGCTGGTAACAACCGCTTAGGTGGTGATGACTTTGACAATCGTATTGTTAAATATTTAGTTGAAGAATTCAGAAAAACAAATGCTATCGATTTATCAAATAATAAATCTGCAATGTTTAGATTAAAATTAGAAGCTGAAAAAGCTAAGAAAGAATTAAGTGGTATTACAACTGCTGATATCTCTATTCCATTTATTACAATGGATCAAGATGGTACTCCAGTTCACTTTGATATGAAATTAACAAGAGCTAAATTTGAAGAATTAATTCGTGATTTAATTGA
>CAJGCS010000079.1 GCA_904501965.1 uncultured Bacilli bacterium
ACTTATGGGTTTAGAATATATATTTCATCAAATAATTTAAACTTTGGCGATGTATGTATTTGTGAAGGCGATGTCGATATTTTCTTTGATAAAAATAACTAAAAAATGTCAGCTATATTATAGCTGACATTTTTGTTATTTGTTTTTTATATACATAAATAATTAAAATATGATATAATAATAACAAATGAGGTAATTAAATATGAAACTATTAGAAAAAATGTTAAAAACACCATCTGTAAGTGGATCTGAACTTCACTTTCAAAAAATGTTAATTGAAGAAATGAAAGAAGTAGATGATTTTGTAATCACACATCATAGCTATAATGTTATTCATGGCATTAACAAAGAATCAAATGTTAAAGTAATGTTACTTGCACATATTGATGAAATTGGCTTAGTTATTGAAGAAGTACTTGAAAATGGTATTTGTAAAATGACTAATATTGGTTCTATTAGACCTGAGATGTATATGGGACAACAAGTATATGTTGTAAAATATGTAGATGGAGCTCCTGTGTATGTAAATGGTGTCATTGGTTATACACCAAACTATAAACAAGGTAATGTTAGTGTTCTTGATTTAAACCTTGATTTAGGTACTACTTCAAAAGAAGAAACATTAAAGCTTGTAAGTATTGGGGATGTGGTAATTCAAAAAGATACATATGCACATCTTGAAAATAACTGCCTTACATCAAGAGCACTAGATGATAAGATAGGTGCATATATTGCATGTGAAGTATTAAGACGCGTTAAAAAAAATACAAAAAACGGAGTATACTTCTGTGCAACAGTAGGTGAAGAAACAACAGGTAGAGGCGCTATTTTTTCAACAAGTACTATTACACCAACTTGTACAATCACACTTGACGTAGGTTCTGCAAGTGATGTGAACTATAACTCAAATGCTAATAAAAATATAAAACTTAGTGGTGGACCGATGTTATCAATTTCATCACATGCAAATCAACTTTTAAAAGCACATTTAGAAAAAGTTGCAAAAAAACACAATATTCCACTTCAATATGTTGTTGAAATATCTAGAACATATACAGACTTTGATAATGTATATAAACAAAATGGAGGTATTCCTTCAATGCTTATTAGCATACCTTTAAGATATATGCATTCATCAGTTGAAGTTTGTAGTATGACTGATGTTGAATACATTATTACTTTACTTGTTGAGTTTATTAAAGACATGAACGAATCAACAAATTTTGATCCTTTTAAGGAGTAGATTATGAAATATTTTGTTGCATCAGATATCCATGGATCAGTTTACTATGCTAAAAAAGTATTAGAACTTTTCGAAAAAGAAGAAGCAGATGAATTAATTTTATTAGGTGACTTATATTACCATGGTCCAAGAAACCCACTTCCAAAGGATTATTTACCAATGGAGGTTGCATCACTTCTTTGTAATTTTAATAAACCATTACATGTTATTAAAGGAAACTGTGATGCAGAAGTAGATGAAATGATATCAAACTTTAAATTTAATGATCATATAAAGTTAGATATTAATAACAAAAGATTCTATTTTACTCATGGTCATAAAGAAAACATTGATAATATTCCTACAAATGTAGATGTTCTTATATATGGGCATTTTCACACATGTTATATAAAAGAAAAAAATAATGTTATATGTATCAATGCAGGTTCTATTACCCTTCCGAAAAATAACACACCACATAGTTACTTAGTAATAGAAGATGGTGAAATTAAAATTAAAGATATTGAGGAAAACTTAATAGATTCTATTAAGCTATAAAATATATGAAACGTTGCGTAATTATTGGTGGAGCACCAATAAATAATTATGAATATATAAAGAAAAACCTAAGAAGCGATGACTTTTTTATCTTTTGTGATAGCGGTTTAAAACATTTAGAAAAATTAAATGTAAAACCAAGTGTAATAGTAGGTGATTTTGATTCATTTGAAAATCCTAATATGAACGTTCTTACAATTACTCTTCCAAAAGAAAAAGATGATACCGATACAATGTATGGAGTAAAGTATGCCTTAGAAAAAGGCTTTAATGACTTTTTACTTTTAGGTGTTGTAGGCAGTAGACTTGATCATACACTAGGTAACATAACAATCCTTTGGTATTTAGAAAAAGAAGAAGCTACTGCTTTAATTATAGATGACTATTCAGAAATAGAAATAATTAAAAATACTACAAAATACATAACAAATGAATTTAAATATTTCTCACTTCTTAATCTAGGGGGCAGTGTAAGTCAAGTTTCGATTGAAAACGCAAAATATGACTTAAATAAGGCTCAAATTACAAATTATTACCCAATTGGCGTTAGTAACGAAGTAATTAACGATAGTATTGCAAAAGTAGAAGTATTTGAAGGAACACTATTATTAATAAAAGTTTTTAATGAATAATTTGCAAACACTTTCAAAGCAAATTACAAATCTCAAATATATATATATGGTATAATTTAAATAACTTAATACTAAATACGATGAAAAGAAGAGTAAGTAATTACAATATTTATAGAGAGTTCTTGTTTGGTGGAAAAGAACATTAGCGTATTACTGAACATGGTCTTGGAGTTGATATGTCGATATGTAGGCATATCCGGAATTCTTCCCGTTACAGAAGATATGCTTGATAGAGCTAAATAGGCCAAATAATTGGTGAAAAAGGTTGGTACCACGTGAATATTATTCTCGTCCTTGTTTAAAACAGGGACGAGTGTTTTTATTTTTAGGAGAATTTATGATAATTATATTATTGATAATAATTCTTTATTTAAGGAAAAAGCATAAATCTGATCTTAACAAAATACTCATCGAAAATATAAGAGGAAAGAAAGATACTGAAATAAGCGAAGAATACTTTAATAAAGAAATATATGAAAAAATTAATAATGAAGGGAATATAAATATGGAGAAATTACTTCAAATAAAAAACCTTTCAAAAAGTTTTAATGATAATGTTGTTTTAAAGAATATTAATCTTGACGTTGATAAAAAAGATATTTATGGTATCTTAGGCTTATCTGGTGCTGGTAAATCAACACTAGTTAGATGTATCAATGGTCTTGAAAAAGCAAATAGCGGTGAAATTTATTTTGAAGGAAAACGTGTTAGATTTGATAGAAAATACAGAAGAGAAGTTGCAATGATTTTCCAACAATTTAATTTACTAGATCAAAGAACTGTTTTGAAAAATGTTTTACTTCCATCAGAACTTGCAGGAGAAAAAAATCAAAAAGAAAAAGCTCTTAAATATTTAGAGCTTGTTGGATTAAAAGATAAAATAAATAGCTATCCATCACAACTTTCAGGTGGTCAAAAACAACGCGTTGCAATTGCACGTGCACTTATGACAAATCCTAAAATCTTACTTTGTGATGAAGCAACATCAAGCTTAGACCCAGATACAACAAACCAAATTCTAGATTTACTAAGTGAGCTTAACAGTAAACTTGATCTTACTATTATTATGATTTCTCATCAAATGAATGTAATTGAGAGAATTTGTAATAAAGTTGCAATTATTGATAAAGCACAAATTGTAGAAAGTGGTTTAGCTCAAGATATATTCTTATTCCCTAAAACAGAAATTTCAAAAAAGATTATTTATTCAGGTCATTTAAACACAGAACTTGATGATGCTAAAATGTTAAAGATAATTTTTAATGGTGAAATAGATACACCAATTATTGCAAACGTTGTTCAAGACTGTGGAATAATATTATCTGTTATATATGCAGATTCAAAAGTTGTTAATAATAGAATATATGGTCAACTTATTTTCAAAATGCCTGCATCAAGTCATGATGTTGAAAAATTAAAGAAATATTTTGACATAAAAGGTATTAAATATGAGGAGGTAGATGCAAATGAATAGTAGCATTTTATTCCTTGTAAAAGAAACACCAGTAATAGAAGTAATATCAAATTTATTTTTCTCTATTTTGAAAACCGGAGGTATGGTATTTATCTCATGTTTCTTTGCATATTTAATTGGCATGCCACTTGGGATTTTACTAAATATTACTTCAAAAAAAGGAATTAGCCCTTGTAAATGGCTAAACTTTATCTTAAGTACTTTTGTTAATATCTTAAGATCAATTCCATGTTTAATTGTTGTAGTATTAATGATGCCTGTTGTTAGAAAAGTATTTGATGTTGCAACAGGAGAATGGTATACAATTATTATACCTTTAACAGTAACATCATTTGGTTTTGTTGCTAGAATGGTAGAACAATCTTTATCAGAAGTTGATAAAGGAAAAATCGAAGCAGTAGAATCACTTGGTGCTACAAAACTACAAATTATATTAAAAGTATTATTACCAGAAGCTCGTGCAAGTTTAATTGGTGGGCTTGCGGTAACACTTGTATCAATTATTGGTTATACATCGTTTGCTGATAATATTGGAGCTGGTGGATTAATCTCAGATATTTGGCGTTTCTATTCAAAAAATACTGGAGACTTCTTAGAACAACCAATATTTTGGGTAATGATTATAATTGTTATTTTAATTGTACAAGTAATTCAAGAAGTCGGATTACTTATTTCTAAAAAACTAGATAAAAGGAGAATTTCTTAAAATGAGAAAAAATATATTTAAAACATTATTAGTAGCAGTTTTATTACTTACAATAAGTTTTACAACAAGTTGTTCTGGTAATAAAGACAAAGTTATTAAAGTATGTGCAAGTGAACTACCACATGCAGATATCTTAGAAAATGCAGTTGCTCCTATTTTAAAAGAACAAGGATATGAGTTAAAAGTATATGTATTAGATTGGACTATTCAAAATGACTCAGTTGCCCTTGGCGATTATGATGCAAATTACTTCCAACATATTCCATACCTTAACACATATGATGGTGCAACAAAACTATTTGCATCTTGTAAAGTACACTATGAGCCACTTGGCATTTATAAAGGAAAAGCAAATGGAAACTTAACAGATGGCAAAACATTTGCAATTTGTAATGATGAATCTAATGCAGTTCGCGCTTTTGAACTTTTAAAAACAAAAGGTGTATTAGATGAAATTCCAGTAACAAGCGATGGAAAACTTACTTTTTCAGGAAGTAAATGGACATCTAATAACGGTGTAACTGTTACTTTAATTGCCGAAGAATTACTTGTTGCATCACTTCCTGATTATGATTTTGTTTGCTTACCTTGTAATACAGCTTATACTGGTAATGTAGATCAAGCAAGAAAGGTTGCTTTTGAAGATGACGCTGCACAAGTAAGCGAAAAAGCAAATGTCCTAGCTGCAAGACTAAATGACTACCAAACAGATGAAATCTATAAAGCAAAAATTGATGCTTTAACAAATGCTTTATTATCAAATGAAGTTTCAAGTTATG
>CAJGCS010000080.1 GCA_904501965.1 uncultured Bacilli bacterium
TATGTAAGAAATAAAGTAAAAGCTTGTGAATATACAGGTATTATTCCAACTCTTATAAAAGTTAGTGAAGAAATAACTGAAGTTGAACTTTTAGAAATTGTAGAAAAATTAAATAATGATAGTAATATCCACGGAATTATTGTACAACTTCCACTACCAAAACATATAAGTGAACAAAAAGTTATTAATGCGATAAGCAATGAAAAAGATGTTGATGGCTTTGGTATTGAAAATAAAGGTAAATTATTTACTGGACTTGATGCGCTTCATTCTGCAACACCAGAAGGAATAATGACGCTTCTTAATGCTTATAATATACCTATCGAAGGAAAAAATGCAGTAGTTGTTGGTAGAAGTAATATTGTAGGTAAACCAATTGCAATGCTACTTCTTTCAAAAAATGCAACAGTAACAATTGCTCACTCAAGAACAAAAGATCTTGCAAGCATTACAAGAGGTGCAGATATCTTAGTTGTCGCAATAGGAAAACCTAAATTTATCACAAGTGATATGGTAAAAGAAGGCGCTGTTGTCATTGATGTTGGTATCAACAGAGAAAATGGCGTCTTATGTGGTGATGTAGACTTTGAAAATGTATGTAATAAAACATCATTTATTACACCTGTTCCAGGTGGTGTTGGTCCACTTACAATTGCATCACTTCTAAAAAATACACTTTTAGCATTTGAAAATATCGAAAAAAAGTAAAGAGGATATATATATGGTAATAGTAGGACTTGGAAACGTTGGTAAAGAATATCACGAAACTCACCATAATGTCGGGTTTATGTTTGTTGATGAAATTGCAAAAAGTTTTAATGCAGATTTTAAACTTGAAAAACGCCATAGTGCATATGTTGCTTGTATTAATGTAAATGGGGAGAAACATTATTTATTAAAACCAACTACATATATGAATCTATCAGGAAAAGCAGTAAAAAGCTTTACTGATTATTACAAAATACCTATGCAAGATATATTAGTTGTATCAGATGACTTAGATTTAGCAGTATCGGCATTTAGAATAAGAAAATCAGGCGGTGCCGGTGGTCATAAAGGGCTTTTATCTATCATGCAAGAATGCGGGATTAGAGACTTTAATAGACTAAGAATTGGTATTGGAAGAAGCGAAAACAAAGAAGTAGTAGATTTTGTTTTATCAAAGTTTTCAAAACAAGATTACGAACTTATAAAAGATACTCTTTCATATGCGCCAAATATCTTTTTAGATTATGTAAATAATGGCATAGATTTTATAATGAACAAATATAATGGATTAAAAAAATAAAGGAATTAAACTTTATGAATATATTAGATTATTTAAAACAACTTAATAAATATAAAAACATCATAGATAGCTTAAAAGATAATCAAAATATATATATTGGTAATATCGCATCAAATGCATCAAAATACTTAACAGCACTTACTTTTTTAGAAAAACATGAAAATGTAATATATGTATGTGAAAATATTTTTGAAGCATCAAAAGCATTTGAAGTACTAGCGGATATTTTAGGAACTGACAATGTCAGTTTTTTTCCTGTTGAGGAGTTTGTTTCACTTGATTTAGTTGCATCATCTAGTTCATTTCGCCTTGCACGTATGATGACACTTGCAAATATTATCAAAAATAAACCTCAAGTAATAGTAACAAATCTAGAAGGTGTATGTAAAAACATCATATCAAAACAACTCTTAGAAAAATCAATAATAAATATTAATGTTGGTGATATATATAACATTAAAGATTTAGAAAAAGATTTAGTAATAAGAGGGTACAAAAGATGTGCTGTAGCTGAAACTGTGGGTACATTTTCAAAAAGAGGAAGCATTATAGATATATATCCTTTGAATGAATCAACATCTGTTAGAATAAATTTCTTTGATGATGAGATTGAAACAATTAAGTTAATTGACTTAGATGTTCAATTATCTAAAGAAAAATTAAAAAATATTGAAATATATCCAATGTATGATATATATTACGAAGAAGAAAGCATTGAATCAATTAAAGAAAGAATCAAAGAAAAAATCAAAGTTAAAGACGAATCACTTGATAAAATAATTTACAATATTGAAAATTATACTGATATTGAACAATTATCTTTATATTTACCTTTAATTGATAAAGAATATATACCATTTGTCGATTTGTTTAATAAACCAATTATTGTTTTTGATGAATTTAAGAAAATAAAAGAACATGAATTAAAAACATCAACAGAAACACTTAGTTATCTTAAAGCAAATAAAAAAGAATTCTTATTTGACTATATAAAAACAATTGATGAAATAAAACAAAAAGCAAATATTAATATATATGTAAATGAACTTCTTCCAACACTTCATGAAGAATTTTTCCATAAATTATTTGATTTTAAATCATCAAATACAATTGAATATCATAATAACTTAAAAGCAGTATTTGATAATATTGAATTAAATCAAACAAAAACATATATATTAACACACTTAGATGAGGCAAAACTTGCCTATTTAGAGGAAATACTAAATACAAGAGGGATACATTATTACTATATTGAAAACATAAATGATATTAGAAAAAACAAAATAAATGTTATGGTATCAGAAAATGCATATGGTTATAATGACTTCGAAGAAAATCTAGAAATACTAACACCGCACGAGTTTGCATCAAAAAAGATTGTTAAAAATGCAAAGTATGAAAAATACTACAAACAAAGTACCAAAATATATACAAAAGAAGACCTTGAAATTGGCGATTATGTTGTGCACAACGACTATGGGATTGCAAAATATTGTGGATTAAAAACCCTTGAACTTCGTGGTTTTAAAAACGACTACTTGTTACTTCTTTATGAAAATGACTCGAAACTTTATATTCCGGTTGAAAATATATATCTTTTAGAAAAATATATTGGTAGTAAAGATAGAGTTCCAAAACTTAGTAACATTCAAAAAAACGAATGGGCTAAGAAAAAAGCAAAAATCAAAGGAAAAATCTATGATGTTGCGAAAGACTTAATAAAAGTTCAAGCAGAACGAGAACTTAAAAAAGGATATGTATATTCAAAAGATACTGACTTACAAAAAGAATTCGAAGCAGACTTTGAATTTAATGAAACTCTTGACCAAATAAAAACTATTAATGAAGTTAAAAAAGATATGGAATCAACAAAACCAGTTGATAGACTTATCTGTGGTGATGTTGGCTTTGGAAAAACCGAAGTTGCAATGCGTGCAGCTTTTAAAGCAGTTCAAGAATCTAAACAAGTTGTATATCTTGCACCTACAACAGTACTTACTCGTCAACATTATCTAACATTTAAAGAACGTTTTGAAAAATACGGAGTAAGAGTAGAACTTATTAATCGATTTGTTGATAAAAAAACACAAAAACAAATTATTGAAGGCCTGAAAACTGGTTATGTTGATATTGTTATTGGAACACATAGAGTTTTATCAGACGAAATAGCATATAAAGACTTAGGGCTTTTAATTATTGACGAAGAACAACGTTTTGGTGTAACACATAAAGAAAAGATTAAAAAACTTAAATCAAATGTCGATGTTTTAACCCTTACTGCTACTCCAATTCCAAGAACTCTTCAAATGTCTTTAACTGGAATACGTGATTTATCACTTATTGAAACTCCTCCAGTAAATAGACTTCCAATACAAACATATGTACTTGAATATAATGAATCAGTAATAAGAGAAGCAATTAATAAAGAACTTGCACGTGGCGGTCAAGTATTTTATTTATTAAACAGAATTGACAGATTAGAAGAATCTTTATCTGATTTAATGCGCCTTGTACCAAATGCAAAATTTGGTATGATCCATGGCAGAATGACAAAAGAACTGATCGAACAAGAACTAAATAATTTCTTAGATAATAAGTACAATGTATTGCTTTGTACAACAATTATTGAAACTGGTATCGATATTCCAAATGCAAATACATTAATTATTGAAAAAGCAGATATACTTGGACTTTCACAACTATATCAAATAAGAGGACGCGTTGGAAGAAGCGAAAGAATCGCTTATGCTTATTTAATGTATGATGATAATAAAACAATCACCGAAACTGCTCAAAAACGCCTTGAAACAATCAAAGAATTCACAGCTTTAGGTAGTGGATATAAAATTGCGATGCGAGATCTTGCGATTAGAGGTGCCGGAGATATATTAGGAAGCGAACAATCTGGATATATTGATGCAATTGGTATGGATATGTATATGAAGTTATTATCAGAGACTATTAATGAGTTAAAAGGAACTATAAAAGAAGAAACAACAATAAGAAAGTATGGTATTGATATAGAACGTCATATTGATCCTGAGTATGTATCTGATGAATCGATTAGAATAGATATACATAAATCAATTAGTAAAATAAGAAATAGAAAACAAATTGAAGAACTAACATATGAATTTACTGATAGATATGGAAAACTATCTGATAAAATAATCTTATATATGGAAGAAAAATACTTAGAATTCTTACTTAAAGCAAGCGGAGTTGAAACATTCAAGGAAATGAATCTTTTAGTAAACTTTACTTTTGATACGCAAAAAACAAGTAAAATTAAATTAAATGATTTAAAGAAAATTGTAAAAGATCAAGATATTAAATATCGTTTCGCTTTTGAAAACAATAAAATTCAAGTAAAAATAACAAAAGAAGATTATCCAAATAGTTATATATATTCTTTAACTAGATTCTTAGAAGCAATAAACGAAGTAACAAAATAAAAATATATATATAAAATGAATAAATTAACCTCCAAATCTAATACTAATATTAAAGGAATTAAATATTAGTAAATTTGGAGGTTTTTTATGAATCAAGAATATGATATTAAAGCAACAGGAGTAGTAAGAAGAATCGATGATTTAGGAAGAATCGTCCTTCCAAAAGAATTAAGAAGGACAATGAGAATAAAAGAAGGAGATTCATTAGAAATATTTATAGATGAAAACGATAAGATTGTTTTAAAAAAATACTCAGCTGTAAAAGGTGTAAGCTCGTTTTTAAAAGAATTTGTTGATAGCATGTATTCTTCAAACAAAAAAGACATTGTTATTTGTGATACTGAATGTATAGTTGCAAGTGCAGGTAATGTAAAAACAGATCTTATAGGTAAAAAAATATCAAAAGCATTAGAAAAAATTATAAAAGAAAGACAGACTGTTGTTTTTGATAAAACAGTTGAATTTGAAATATGTGAAAACATTTATACAAATAAAGCAGTAATAATAAAACCAATAAATGTTCATGGAGATATATATGGTGCAATTCTTGTTTTTAGCGATACATATATAACAGATGTCGAAAAATCATTAGTCGAGTTTAGTAGTCTATTTATGAGTAGA
>CAJGCS010000081.1 GCA_904501965.1 uncultured Bacilli bacterium
ATAAATAAAGAAGAAGTATATAAATTTTTTGATTATACAAAGGAACATAATTTATCAATAACATGTTTTGGGAAAAATGTTGCATATGTTAGATTTCTTGATCAAAACCAATATGAGGGATTTAAATATTATAATCCAATGAAAATGATAGAAATTGATAATAAAGAGGAGATTACCGAGGAAATAGAATTAATTTGTTTGTATGCACCATATGAACAAATCGAACCAGTAATCCCACATTTTCCAAATCTTCAAATTTATAAATGGGGGGCAAGTGGTGCAGATGTAATTGTCAAAGGACCATCAAAAGGAAGCGCTATTAAAGAAGTTATAAAATATTTTAACTATAATATTGAAAATACTTACGGTATTGGCGATGGAATAAACGACATTGAGATGTTTAAAACAGTTAAATATAGTATTGCGATGGGTAATGCAGCTGATGAAATTAAAGCTCAAGCATTAAAAATCACTGATTCTTTAGATAATCGAGGCCTAGAAAAAGTATTATTGGAGATTTTAAATGGTAAGATGTAAATGGTGCAATTTAAAAAATGATATATATGTTGAGTATCATGATAATGAGTGGGGAATATTAAATTTAGATGAGCAATATTTATACGAAATGCTAATCTTAGAATCATTTCAAGCAGGACTTTCATGGGAATGTATTTTAAATAAAAGAGAAAATTTTAAAAAAGCATATGATAATTTTGATATAGATAAAGTTATTTTGTATAATGATGAAAAAATTAATGAACTTATGCTCAATAAAGGTATTATTAGAAATAAGAATAAAATAATATATAGTATAAAAAATTCAATTATATTTAAAGAAATACAAAAAGAATTTGGTTCTTTTAAAAATTATCTTGAATCATTTACAAAAGGGATTATTTTTTACGAAAATAATTTTGTAAAGTCAAGTTTATCTGATGAAATATCGTTTGATTTAACAAAACGTGGTATGAAGTATGTTGGATCAGTTATAATTTATTCATACCTTCAAGCTATTGGTATTATCAATTCACATGATGAAATTTGTGAATTAAATAAAAAAAACCTAACGAATTAGTTCGTTAGGTTTATTCTTCATTTTGTTTAAATTTAACTGGAGTAGAGTTGTCAGGAATATAAAAAGGATTTTCTTTATTAATATGATCCACAAATAATATACCATTTAAATGGTCATATTCATGTTGGAAGATTATCGCGATATATCCTCTAAGGCGTAGTGTTACTTTTTGAAGTTTTCCTTCATTATATAAGTATGTTTCTACTGTAACTCTTTTAGAACGATGAATATATCCTTTTGCATCACGTTCAACCGATAAGCACCCTTCGCCTGAATCTAAATATGTAAGTTCATCAGAATAGCTTACAAGACGTGGATTAACCATTGGATAGAAATGTTCTTTTCCAGATTCATCGAAAGAGTATATTACTAGCATTTTCTTTAAAACGCCGATTTGTGGAGCTGCAATTCCAACTGCAGGGCGAAGATTATATTCTTTAGCAATTTCATCATCAATTGAATTAAAGATATAATCAATCATTTCCTCCATTGTTTTTTTATCTTCATTAGACATTGGAATTTTTACAAGTTCACATTTCTTTCTTAGAAGTTCATTTCCTTCTACTATAATATTTTTCATTGTTATCATTTTAATCACCCATAATATTTTATCATAAACTAAAGAATATTAATTGCAAAATGCAAGAAAAAAGGGACTAGAATGTCCCTTAAATTTTACCAACGTGCAGTACCAATGATTACTAATAAGATGAATAATACTAAAATTAAAGCATATCCATAACCACCGAAAGTAGAGTTATTACCGCCACAGCCAGTGTTTACTGGTTGACAACAATTATATCCATAATTAGGTTGACACATATTTTTCACCCCTTTTCATATTTATGATATTCAAAATCAATATTTAAGAATAAACTAAAACCCAAATATGTAAAAACTCTTTAAAAAAGTTTAGTTTGTGATATAATATATATAAGAGGTACTACTATGAAAAATAAAAATAATACATATAAAACCGATGAAATAGTAAAAATTGATTTTGACTTATTTAATACCGAAGAACTTGTTGTTATATATTCTTTCTTTAGTTTAATGGAAAAAAACAACAAACATCCTCAAAAACCAAGTATTGTACTTGATGCATATAAAGCATATAGAAATGTTATTAATAGTATAGCTTTAGAAAAAAACTATAACAAACAGTTTGAAGAGAAAACAGGCATTTCTGTTTATCATGTAATTAAAGCGTTAAAGGATAATGATTAATATATATTTTCATTATCTTTTCGTAATCCTAAATAATTTTCAATTCTAGCAATGCGTTTTAACATCTCACTGTTCATTCTTTTTAATTCATTTATTTCATTTTGATATCTATTAATATCAAAATAAATATTTTGGGGTGGGTATGGTACAGGGTATGATGCTTGTGGTCCTTGAGAAAATAGTCTTTTTAACATTAACTCACCTTCTTTCAAATTATAATATGAATTATATAGTTATTTTGTCACCATTTTATAAAAAAACAAATAAACTAAAGTAGAGGTGATAAAATGAGTAGAATGGATGAGTTTAGGAAATTTGTAAGTACACATAGCTTAATAAAAAATGAAGTACTTTCTGGAAAAAAGACTTGGCAACAAATATATGAAGATTGGGTAATACTTGGAGAAAATGATAAATCATTTGACATATATAAAACATCTGATTTCAAAAGTAGTCAAGAAAATAAAAACGATGATAATATCAATCAAAAACAAACTAAGCAATTTAAATTTGAAGACTTGTTTGCATCAGACAATATCAAAACAATTATTAATTATATAAAAAAGATAAATCCAGACACTTTAAGTAAAACATTAAATACAATTCAAAAAGTACTACAAATAACTCAAGGATTTACTGGTGGAACAACTCCAAACTTTTATAATGCAAACTATAATAGTTGGTGGGACTAATGGATAAAGATATTTTATATAAAATATATGAAAATGATATATATCTAAATTATTTAAGATATCATCCAAAGTGGTATATAATATTAAACAAATATCCAGAAGCATATAAAGATTTCGAAAAGCAATTAAAAGTTGATTTGAAAATTACAATGGTGGATAAAATAGAACAATTAAAAAAACAAATCGATTTTATTAGTGGAATGGTGAATTATCTTAATTCAAAATAGTGTCAAGTATTTTTACTTGACACAGTTTTTATTTTATGATATAATATCTATGAATTAATCAATAGGAGGAATATAAATATGGTTAAATTAAGATCACAAAGATTCGGTACACATAAAAAACCTTTTTATCGTATCGTAGCTACTGATTCTCGTAATCCTCGTGATGGTCGTTTTATTGAAGTTGTTGGTACATACAATCCATTAACTGAACCAGCTACAATCAAATTAGATGAAGAAAAAGTATTATACTGGTTAAGCAAAGGTGCAAAACCAACTGATACAGTAAAATCTTTACTTGTTAAAGAACATATCATCGAAAAATTTAACGAACAAAACAAAGCTAAATAGTAGGTGAATACTATGGGCAATATTAATTACGAAAGATTATTAGTAGAATTAGTAAAGCCGCTTGTAACTCACCCAGAGGATATTAAAGTTTCTGTTTCAGAAAACGAAGAAAATAATATTTTAGTTAATGTATTAGTTCATAAAGATGATATTGGACGAGTAATTGGCAAAAAAGGACGAGTAGCAAGTTCTATAAGAACACTTGTATATGCGGCGGCGATGAGATACGGTGAAAATGTATCAATCGAATTCGATGCTAAAGAAGAATAATTGGACGCTTTAAGCGTTCTTTTTTCTTTTTATTTATATCTATTGAAAAAAATGCAATAATAATATATAATATAAATAATATGAATAAACAAAAAAGGAGATTTGAATGAAACTAAGAAATATTCTAATAAGTATATTCGCATTAATTTTAGTGCTTACGTTAGTTAGTTGTAATAACAGCAATCCACCACATGAACACAACTTTATAAATGGAGAATGTAGCTGTGGCGAAAGTGATCCTAACTTTATACCACCACATGAACACAACTTTGTAAATGGTGTATGTAGTTGTGGAGAAAAAGATCCAAATTATGTAGAAGTTAAAGAAGAAGTAATTTGGCGTTGGATTATTGATGATGAAGTTGTTAAAGAAGAAATAGTAGAAGTAGGTATTACTCCAGATACACCAAGTGCCCCAGAAAATGCAGCTGAAGGGTATCGTTGGATGAAAATGGACTATTATGAAAATGGTAAACTATGCTATGAATTTATTCTTCTTTGGGAAGTTAAAATTTGCAAAATAACATTTGTAAACCAATACGGAGAAATTTTAAAGGAACAAAAACTAGAATGGGGTAGTAATGCAGAAGCTCCTCTTTATCCTGAAAATTATTCTGTGAAATGGGATAAAGATTATACAAATGTTAAGGAAGATATGATTATAACAGGTGAAATTAAAAAACTTTATGCCTCAATTGAATTTTATGATGGCAATACAAAACTTGATTTAGGAATTAACAAATATAACATGGGTGAAGAATTTGATTTACCTATTCCTAATAAAGATGGTTATGATTTTATTGGTTGGTATTTAGCAGATATATCATTATATAGTATTAGTAAAATAACAAAAGAAGACGAATCTGATTTTGTTTTCTATGCGCGATATATCAAAAATGATTTTTCTGATATTTCTTTACCAAGTGCAACTGGAAGAATCACACAAATTTTACAAAATGGTAATTACTTTACACCTGTAGTAGCTGGTTCTACAACTAGTTACAGCTGGGTTGTTTCTGATGATTCAATTATTGGGGTGTCTGAATGGGGTTCAATTTCTGTAAGAAGTTGCGGAGTAGCAGTACTTACTGCAGTATTTAAAGAAAATCCATCAACTACATATAATTGTTTAGTAGAAGCTACAAGCACTGGTGTAAGAATTGTTACAGAAGAAGAATTAAAAAATGTAAAACTTCATACTGTTAAGTTCTTAGGAAAAGATAATGAAATTATAGATGAACAAGTTATTCCACATGGTTATACTGCAACTTACCCTACTCCTTTATCATATGATGGTTATGCATTTAATGGTTGGGATAAAGATGTATGTAACATTACTACAGATACAGTAATTAAGGCAAACTATGTTTTAGGAACAAACCGCTTTGAAGGAAAGACTATGGCCATTTTAGGCGATAGTATTAGTACATATTTAAATTATATGCCAAAA
>CAJGCS010000082.1 GCA_904501965.1 uncultured Bacilli bacterium
AAAATCTTATATACTCTTCCTGCAAATGTAACAAGTACAAGTTATTTTTCAAATAACCGCCTTGTTGTTGAAAGAGATGGTAAATATGGTTATTTAATCTATGATGAAAATAATAATTCATTTATTTTGCCAGGTGAATTTCCATATACAAAAGCACTTCCTTTTAGTGAAGAATATGGTGTAGTTGCAATATGTGAACAAAGCGAAGAAAATGGCTTACCAGAAAATAAAGTAAAATACAACTACCTTGGTTTAAACGGAAACCTTTTATTTGAAAGTTATATCTTTGATGATGCTACTTCTTTTAAAGAAGGTCTTGCAAAAGTTGGCGTATATACAAGTAGAGTTAAAGTTGAATCAGTTGGTACTGGTAACCAAGAAAAACCTGCCAAATATTATGATATGAATGTTTATAGTTATATCGACTGTGAAGGTAATTATTTAATTGATGCATCAACTGGTAAAAAACTTGAATGTTTATACGGAACTGATATTTGTGATGGCGTAATTACAACAGCAATCTTTAAATATTATATCAACGATTCAATCGTAGATAACTTATTTAGAGATTATAAATTCTATACTCGTGATGGTAGTGTAATTTATGATGAATGTTTTACTTACACATCTCACGAAAACATTAACATTTTCTGGCCAACTAATACAGTTGAGCTTGGAGGAAATCACATCTTTGGTGTTGGGAAACAATCTGTTTCTTGGAACGTAGTATTAGCTGTAAAAGATGAGCTTGATTTTAAAACAATCAACTTTAAGATTGATCCAACTGAAGCTTGGATTGAAGAACTTGCTCATACATACTACACTTCTACTTCTTTTATTGAAAGTAACGTTAAATATCCATACCATTTAAGTGATTTTAAAGTACCTGAGTTTGCAGAAAACAAACTTCCATTAACAGTTGCTCAAGTTAGCTTCAACGACAATGGTAAATATGGTTTATTACAATTAAATTATGATGAAAGTATTTTAGAAAGTGAAACAAATATTGCTAAAGCATATTCTATTAGCTATATTATTCCACCAATCTACGATAGAATCGTTTTATAGGTGATTTATGATTGAGATTAAAAATTTAAATAAATACTATAAATCTGGTCAAGGATCTTTCCATGCCCTTCGCGATATCAACTTAACTCTTCCTGATAAAGGAATTGTATTTATTGCAGGGAAATCAGGTAGTGGTAAATCAACACTCCTAAATGTAATTGGTGGGATTGATTCATATGATTCAGGTGAATTAATTATTAATAACACAAATACTAAGAAATTTAACAAAAAAGATTATAACGCTTATAGAAACACATACATTGGATTTATTTTCCAAGAATTTAACGTTATTAAATCTTTAACAGTTTACGAAAATATTGCCTTATCAATTCAATTACATAATAAATCAACAAGAAAAATGAGAAAAGAGATTTTAAAAGTAATTGAACAAGTTGGTCTAAAAGGTAAAGAAAACAGAAAAATGAATCAAATCTCTGGTGGTGAACGTCAAAGGGTTGCAATCGCAAGATCTCTTGTAAAAAATCCTGATGTTATCATCGCCGATGAACCAACAGGTAACTTAGACCCACGTAATAGAGATATTGTTATGGGAATATTAAAGTCACTTGCAAAAGATAGACTTGTGTTAATTGTTACACATGATGTGTTCTTAGCTAATTCTTATGGTGAAAGAACAATTACTCTAAAAGATGGCCAGGTTATAAGTGATGTTACTTATAATGATGATCATTTAAAAGAATCAGACAGTAAACTTACTTTAAAACAAATTCAACCATCAATATTAACTAGTTTAATTCTTGGTTTAAAGTCATTTAAGTTAAATTTGGTAAGATACATTTTTATTATCTTACTATTCTCTGTATCCTTGATATTTGCAGGTACGGTTGTTAACTTATTTTCAGCCGATACTACAAAAGAATATGCAAATTATCAAAATGAATACAATAATTTTGTTGTCGAATTAAATAAAACTTATGAAGATGGATCAATCAAAGTTGAATCTGGCTTTAACTTTGCTGATTATAGCGAATATACAACAACATTTACAGGTAGTGATAAATTTACAGCTTACAAAAGCACAATTTTAAACTTCCCTGTAAGAGATAAAGAAGGCTTGGCGGAAGATGAAAAACTTCCAGTTGATTCTTTCTATAAACCTTACATTGAAAGAGTAAATATTTATAAAGACTTAGAATCAATCGGTATAAGTTTAAATGATACTTACCCTTCTAACTACGAATATCAAATCGTAATCACTGATTATGTAGCTGATATGTTAATTCATTACAATTATTTTCAGAACAAAGCTATCAATACTCGTGATAAACTACTTGGTAGATACATTACACACCCATACTTTAAGAATCGCTTACAAATTATTGCGATTATGAAAACTCCATATTATGAAGATTTTAAAGCATTATATGGTATTGGTGCTGACTTAAAGGCTACTAAAGAAGTTGACAAAAACGTATCAGTTGCATTTACAGATAACTTACCTTTCTATAATGCAATTTATATGACAGAAAGTGAATTCTATTCAGAATCTTCTTCTTCACTTCTTACATATGGTAAAAACGTAGATACTGTTATCGATAACATTATCTATGAAGGCCTAGAGAAAAAAGGCTACTATGAAGATGTAACATTCACACACTTTACAAATGGACTAAAATACCAAGGTAAAGCTCCAGTTCGACCTGAAGATGGCGAACCTTTCCAATTAGCTGTTTCGAAAGCTCTTTTAGATAAGCTATATGGAAGTGATTCATATGCGGTAGATGCAAGTGGTAATGCAGTATTTAACTCATCTCATTTATCACCAGGTTTGATGAATGCATCTAACTACATGGCAAACTTCAAAATTACAGGTTTAAAACGTTCTCAAGCAGTATTTAATTTTATCGTAACTGCTATTGTTGAAACAGAAAACCCAGATGAAATTGCCGTTTACTTACCAAGTTATATGTACCAAGCATACTTAAATAACTCATTTAACCGTGGTGGTAACTTAGTAATGACAATAAATACTGATTTAGACATTAATGCAAATATCTATCGAGATATGCTTAATAAAGGTATTTCAATTAATAACTTATCATTTACAAAGTTACAAATCGTAAATGACTTTATTGATGATAATTTAATATTGTTTGCAGCTATGTTCTTTGTATTTTGTTTATTTAGTGTCTTAATGATTTTTAACTTTATCATTATTAACATTAAAAACTCAACTCGTGATATTGGTATTTATATGTCACTTGGTATGAATGGATTCAAAATTGCTATGATCTACTTCTTCCAAGTACTAATTGTAAGTATAATATCATTAATAATCGGTATGATTGGATCAGGAATATTCTTATATGTTCTTGATATGATGTTTAGCCAAGCATCTGCAATCAACTTTGCAATTATCAAATACACCTTCTTAGGTGTACTGGCTATGATGGCGCTAGCATTTATAACACCTTTCTTAGCAATTTGTTTCCCATTACTTAACTTAAGTAAGAAAAAACCAATTGACGTATTAAAGACAGCATAGGAGAGTGGTAGTATGGTTATATTAGATAAAATAAATAAGTTCTACTACTCTGGTAGTGAAAAAATTCATGTAATCGACAATGTATCTGCAGTATTACCTGATAAAGGTTTAGTATTTATCTTAGGTCCTTCTGGAAGTGGTAAATCTACTTTATTAAATCTATTAGGTGGTTTAGACAATCCTGATAGTGGTGATATTTGGATTGAAAATAAGAAATTATCTTCATTTTCAAAAGCAGAAAAGATTGCTTACTTAAACTCATATCTTGGTTTTGTTTTCCAAGAATATAACATTTTAAAAGACTTATCTTTAAAAGAAAATATTTGTCTTGCTCTTGATATTCAAAAACATTCAAGAAGAGAAAAAAATAAACGTTTTAAAGAAATCATTAAAGCAGTTGAGTTAACAGGGCTTGAAAAACGTAAAGTTCACCAACTTTCAGGTGGGCAAAAACAACGTATTGCAATTGCAAGAGCTTTAATCAAACATCCTAAAATGATTATTGCCGATGAACCTACTGGTAACTTAGATAGTGAAACAAGTAATAATATCTTTAAATTATTCAAAGAACTTTCAAAAGAAAGATTAATTGTTATTGTTTCTCATGACGTTGAATCAGCTGAGATTTACGCAGACCAAATTATCAGAATGGGAATGGCTGAATCAACATCAAGTAATATCAAAGAATCAAACAAAAAAGAAAATAAAACTGGGAGCATAATTGATAATTATCTTGATAAAATCGATGCTCTTAAATATAAACGTGATATCGCATTAATGGGATCTTATGAAGATAAAGATCCAAAAGAAATTAAAAATTTAATTAAAAATTTAACTAAAATCTCAAAACATCTTAATAAAATTAAAGTATTTAATCCAACAGATGTTCTTAATATTAAATTAAAACTTCGTAATAAAAATAATCTTCCAAAATATAACAAATATAATATTCGTAAGAACGAACTTATCAAAAAGTATACGGACAAATATGATGAAGTTAGAAATCAAATATTAGCTTATTACAATAACTTAATTAAAATAGAAACAGATAATCTAAATGCATTTAAAAAACGTATTAAAGATAAAAACTACGAATACTTATGTGTTTTAGAAAATCATAATCTAGATACTACTAGTATTAATAACATTAAACTTAATAAAGCAAAGATTCCTCTAAAGACAGTATTAAAACTTGCTTTAAAGAACCTTTGGAAGAAAAAGTTTAGATACATTGTAATGTTACTAGTATGTGCAATAAGTCTTGCTTTCTTATCTTTTACAATAGAATTAAATGGTAATAAACTAAGACAAAACGTCTTTACAATGATTGAAAATGGTTATCAATATACTGAAATCAAACGTTATGTACCTATTCAAAATGCAAATACTGATGATTTCTATGCTCAGTATAACTATGGTGACTTACCAGCTAATTCATATAATATCATTAAAGAAGGAATTCCTGAGTTAACTCTTCATAAATACGAAACAGTTGAAATTAAATATGCAAGAACACATATTGAAAACAAAAACTACTTCTATACTGGTATTATTAATACTTTAATTGAATATGATGAAACAAACACTTATAATCTTCTTTGTGGAAGAAAACCAAATCTAGAAACACAAGAAATCATGATTAGTGATTACTTAATAGCAGCTTTACAATATTTTGATTTAGTTCCTATTTATGATAACTAT
>CAJGCS010000083.1 GCA_904501965.1 uncultured Bacilli bacterium
CAGTTGACACTCATGTGGAAAGAGTATCAAAAAGACTTGGTCTTGCAAAATCTACTGATTCAGTTCTAAAAGTAGAAGAAGAATTAATGAAACAAATTGATGAAAGTAAATATCATTTAGGACATCATTTATTATTATTCTTTGGAAGATATCATTGTCTTTCAAAAAATCCTAAATGTGTAAATTGCTCTTTAAAAGAAAAGTGTATTTACAAAAACCCCCTTATTTAGACATATTGATTTGATATAATTAATATGTATTATAAGGAGGTTTTTTTTGTGCTTGTTAAAATCTTTGACGAAGAACATGAAAAAGATTTAGAACTTGTTGTTAATGATTTTTTAATTCGAAATAAAGAAATAGAAGTAATTGATATTAAATATACAGTTGCAATAACTTACGATGAAAGAGAACAAATATATTGTTATTCGTGTTTAATAATGTATAAACAAAAAGAAAACTGAAGCTAATTTTAGCTTCAGTTTTATAATGACTTAATGTTATATTTGTTAATAATATCAATATCAGGATCAATATAAATTGTTTTATTATTTGTGTAAGTAACATTATATCCTTGATGTTTTGGGATTTTCTTTAAGAATTTTATTCTCGTGTAATCGACAGCTACACTGCTTGATTTTGAAAATTTAGAAAAATATGAAGCAATGTTACTGGCAAGACGAATCTCTTCCTCAGTTGGTAAGTAAGCTTCGTTATTATTTGGAACACATAAGACAACGTGAGCACCAGGAGCATCTTTGACATGAAACCAAAAGTCATTTTTCATTGCAACTTTGTGAATTAAATATTCATTTTGAATATTGTTTTTTCCAATTAAAATATAAGAAGAACCAAGATTGATTTTACTTAAGTTGATCTTTTTATTTTTCTTCATTTTCTTTTCGTTTTTCTTTTTTAAATATCCATTTTCAATAAGTTCAGACTTGATTTCTTCAAAATCATTATTACTTGCAAATGAAAGTTGTTCAATTATTTCTTCTAGATATTCAATTTCATCTTTAGTTATTTTTAGTTGCTCAGTTACTTTTGAAATAGCGGTAGATGCTTTCTTACCTTTTTTAAATATCTTGCTTAAATTATCGCTTGGCGATAGAAGTGGATCAAGCTCAATTAATATATCTTTTTGTTCTTCTAAAAAATCATATACAGTTACATCTTTCATACCATATTTTACTAAATATAGGTTTGATTGGAGTAGTATTCCAAGGTGATTATATTTTAGATTTTCATTAGCTTTTGCAAGGTCGTTTTCTAAATTTCCAATCTTTTGAAGTTTGTTTGTATGAATTCTTTTTAAGTGTTTTACTAGGTTTGTTATTTGATAATTAGTAATAATATCTGAAGTTATGAATGCATTTTCAAGAAGTTCTGATAAAGTGTTGTAATAAACTTTTTCTTTAGCATTAATTATAGACAAATCAAAACAGTAGAAATCAAATTTATTTTCAAATTTATAAAGCGTAGGAAATATTTGCTTATCAAGATACTCTTTAATATTTATGATTCCTTGTTCTTCAAGCTCATTTTGAAATATTTTTGCACATCCTTCTAACAAGTGATATTCTTTATTTTCTAAAGAAGTAACCGTAAATGGGTTGATACGAGCATTTTGAATTGGAAATTCATATATTGCTTTTGGAATAATAGTTCTTGTATTTGAATCACTTGGAACAAATTTTCTTATTGCATCAATGATTTGAAATTTATCGTCGGCCAATATAATATTACTGTTTCTGCCCATTAATTCAAAGATAATTATAAATTCTTTAGAATCACCAAGTTCATTAGAAGATTCTATATTAATCATTAGAATTCTATCGTTATTAAACTGTTTAAAAGATTTAATAACACCACGATCAATATATTTTCTTAGTAACATTGTGAAGTTAAGAGGAACATCAGGATTAGTAAATTTCTTTGTAGATATGTAAATTTTTGGTTTGTCAAGATTACAAGATAAATATAAATCTTTTGAAACAATTAATCCTGTTTTGTTTTTGCCTCTTGTTTGAATTACGATTTCGTTAAAAGAAGGTTGATATATTTTGTTAATTTTAAAATTTGTTAATTCTTCATTTAGTTCGTTTGTTAAAAAGTGAAGAAATGTTCCATCAAGTGGCATAGATTCACCTCCTTTAAATTAAAAATACACACATAAATTCTATCATAAAATTAATAAATTAACTAAATAATTGATAAAATATTAATTTAATGATAAAATATGGGAAAGAACTAGGAGTTAATATATGAAAATACATAATAGAGGTTTATTGATTGTTATATCTGGTCCTTCTGGCGTTGGCAAAGGGACTGTAAGAAAAGCTTTATTCGAAAGAGCAGATCATGACTTAATATATTCAATATCAATGACAACAAGAGCTCCACGTAACGGTGAAACTAATGGGGTTGAATATCATTTTGTTTCTAAAGAAGAATTTGTAAGACAAATTAACAATGGCAATTTGCTTGAATATGCAGAGTTCTGTGATAACTATTATGGAACACCACTTGATAAAGTTCAAGAACAACTTGATAAAGGTAATGAAGTTGTACTTGAAATTGAAGTTCAAGGGGCAATGCAAGTAAAAGAAAAAATGCCTGATGCGGTGTATGTATTCATAGCACCACCTAGTATGAAAGCTTTAGAAGAACGTTTAAAAAATCGTGGTACAGAATGCCAAGAACTTATTAATAAACGTCTTAATAAAGCTCGTAGCGAAATTCAAATGGCAGCTGAATATGGATATATTGTTGTAAATGACACTGTTGAAAATGCAGCTGACAAAATTATGGCAATTATAAGAGCAGAACATGCACGAACAATTCGTGTATTAGATCAGTATCAAAAATTAATGGAGGAATAAAGTATGGGTGAAACAAAAACAAAAGTTGGTATGAGATATCCATCTATTGACCAATTAGCATCTAAGACATCATCAAAATATAAACTTGTTATTGCTGTTGCAAAACGTGCTAGAGAAATTGAAGAAAATAACAAAGTATATTTAGAACAAACAAGCAATAAAAAAGCAATTGGAATTGCTCTAGAAGAAATTCAAGCTGATAAAATTTTAATTAAAGACTAATAGATTCTATTTTTATAGAATCTTTTTGTTTATAAGGAGTATTTATGATTAATGAACAAAAGAAAAAATATTTAGAAACTAGAGAAAAACTTCACGCATTAAATCATGCCTTTGTAGTTTTAGGTTGGGATTCAGAAACAGAAGCTCCTATTGCATCGCATGATAAACGTGGTGATGTTATTGGTACATTATCAAATATGTATAATGATTTGTTGTTTGATGAGAAATATGTTGAATCAGTTAACTTCCTATATGAAAACAAAGAACAACTAGAACCATTATTTAAAAGAGAAATCGAAATTGTTAAAAAGAATCTTGACAGCACATTAAAATTACCTAAAGAACTTCTTTTTGAAAATTCTGTAGTGTGTGCCAAGGCAAGTCCTGCTTGGGTTGAAGCAAAAACTAAAAATGACTTTAGTATATTTGCACCTTATTTAGAAAAAATTGTTGACATTCAGCGTCAAATGATAAAATATTTAGAAACTCCTTCTTTGAAAGGATATGATGTATTACTTGATCAATACGAAGAAGGCATGACACAAGTCAAATATGATGAATTTTTTAATTTACTTAAAAAAGAACTTGTGCCTTTAATTAAAAAAATAAGTGATAAAGAGTACTCACATAATCTAGCTTTCTCTAAACTTAAATATTCTATTGACAAACAAAAACAATTTGCAAAATACATTGCAAAAGTTATGTGTTTTGACTATGATAGAGGCCTTGATAAAGAAAGCGAACATCCTTTCACTAGTGGAAATTCAAGATATGATGTTAGATTAACAAATCATTACTATGAAGATATGTTTACATCAAGCATCTTCTCAATGATTCATGAACTTGGACATGCAACATTTGAACAACAAATAAGTCAAGATTTAGATGATACTGCTCTTGGCGGATGCTCTGCAATGGCATTACATGAATCTCAATCTAGATTTTATGAAAACATTGTTGGAAGAAGTTATGAATTTTGGAAAACACATTATTCTAACCTTCAAGAAACATTTAAAGAAGAACTTGGTAATGTATCTTTAGATGATTTTTATCACTTTATAAATAAAGCTGAATGTTCTTTAATTAGAACAGAAGCGGATGAACTTACATATCCACTTCACATTATGATCAGATATGATATTGAACAAAAACTACTTAATAAAGAAGTTGAAGTAAAAGATTTACCAATTGTTTGGAATAAAGCATATAAAGAATATTTAGGCGTAGATGTTCCAAGTGATTCTTTAGGCGTACTTCAAGATGTTCACTGGTCTGGTGGTTCTTTTGGATACTTCCCAACTTATGCTTTAGGAAGTGCTTATTCTGCACAATTTTATAACGCAATGAAAAAAGATTTTGATGTAGATAGTGCTTTTGGAGAAAAAGATTTAAGTAAAATCAACAATTGGCTGTTAGAACATGTTCATAAGTTTGGTGATTCAAAAAGACCTGTTGATATATTAAAAGATGCAACTGGAGAAGAATTTAATCCTAAATACTATATTGAATATTTAAAAGAAAAATATACAAAACTATATAACTTAAAATAATAAAGTAAAAGCTAGAAATTGTAGAGCATTATCTTTGCAATATTCTAGCTTTTTTAGTATAATATTCGAGGCTAAGTTTTGGCGCAAGTCAAGACTAAAATTTTTCGAGATTTGAAACACCCGGAACTGTGTAAATCTCGCCAAATGATGATGAAAGGAGAACTTACAAATGCCTACAATTAATCAATTATTACGTAACTCTCGTGAAGATAAAGTTAGAAAATCTAAATCTCCACATCTTGGAATTGGGTATAACAGTTTAAAGAAAGTACAAACTAGTATTAACTGCCCTCAAAAGAAAGGCGTATGTACACGTGTTAGCACAATGACACCTAAGAAACCGAACTCTGCTATTCGTAAGATGGCCCGTGTTCGTTTAAGTAATGGTATCGAAGTAACTGCATACATTCCAGGTGTAGGACACAAACTTCAAGAACACAGTGTTGTATTAATTCGTGGTGGTCGTATTAAAGACTTACCAGGGGTACGTTACCATATTATCAGAGGTACTATGGATACTACAGGCGTTGAAAACCGTAAACAAGCTCGCTCTAAATATGGTGCAAAACGTCAAAAAGCTGCTAAAAAATAATTAGCAAACTAACAAACAATTA
>CAJGCS010000084.1 GCA_904501965.1 uncultured Bacilli bacterium
AGATAACTGGTACTCTTTATATTACATTATGAGATAAAAATAAAACCTGTTTAATAAATTGTGAAATACACAATTTTAATTAAACAGGTTTTTTTATTTATTTTATTCCATCCAAGAAGGATCACTTGGATTTTGTTGGAACTTTAAGATTTTTTCAATATCTTCTTTCGCAATGTAATTTTCTTCTGCAGCAACACTTACAAGTGTTTCAAAATTAGAAAGTGAATGATTAATTACGTTTGCTTGTTCTAATCTTTCTTTACCTTTTTTTAGGTTATATGTAAAGATTGAGGCAATACCAAGTACATTGCAACCAGCATTTCTTAGTACTTCAACAACTTCAATTGAAGAACCAGCTGTTGAGATTAAGTCTTCAATAACAACTACATCTTTTCCAACAGGTACTACGCCTTCAATTTGATTTCCTCTACCATGATCTTTAGCTCCGCCTCTAACATAACCCATTGGTAAATTTAAGATTTCAGAAACATATGCAGCATGAGGAATACCAGCTGTTGATGTACCCATCACAACTTCACATGTAGGGAAGTATTCTTTGATAACTTCTGCAAGTCCATCTTCAACAACTTTTCTTGTTTCAGGAAATGATAAAGTTAATCTATTATCACAATAAATTGGAGATTTAATTCCTGATGCCCATGTAAATGGTTCGTTAGGTTTTAAAAATACTGCTTTAATTTTAAGTAAGTTTTTTGCAACTTCTACTGCTAATTTATTATTCATATTAACAAAACTCCTCTACACATCTTTTATAAGCGGCAACTGGATCACTTGCGCCTGTTATACTTCTACCTACAACAATGTATGTAGAACCATTTTCTTTTGCATAAGCTGGAGTTGCAACTCTTTTTTGGTCATCAGATGAATTATCTGCAAATCTAATACCTGGAGTAACAGAAATTAAGCCAAGTTCTTTAATGATTGATGCTTCAAGTGGTGAACAAACAACACCGTCTAATCCTGCTGCTTTAGCATTTAATGCATAAGCTTTAACAACTTCATTAAGTGGTTTTTCAATTAGTAGTTCTTTTTCTAATACTTCTTGTGATGTAGAAGTAAGTTGTGTTACGGCGATTAATTTTGTTTTCTTTCCTTCTTCAGTTGCGTCTAATCCACGTCGTGCTGCTTTCATCATTTCGATACCACCAGCAGCATGAATATTAGTAATTTCTACACCTAATGATGCAATGTTACGCATTGCTTTTTCAACTGTATTTGGAATATCATGAAGTTTTAAATCTAAGAAGATTTTAAATCCCATATCATGAACCTTTTTAACAAGTTGTGGACCTTCTTTATAAACGATTTCCATTCCAAGTTTTAGGTATGGATTTAAACCTTCAAATGGTTTTAAGAATTCAAATAATTGTTCTTGATTTGCAAAGTCACATGCAATAATAACATCTCTCATTACTTTCTGCCTCCAATAATATCTTCTAATTTTTCTATTTTTAGTTCATCCATCACACTTGGTAAGTCTTCAATTATTTTTTTACAAGCATATGGATCAATTAAGTTTTGTGAACCTACCATTACTAAACTAGCTCCTGCATACATCATTTCAATTACATCGTATGCACAAGTTACGCCACCCATTCCAATAAGTGGAATATTAACTGCTTGTGATACTTCATAGATCATACGAAGAGCAACAGGATAAATTCCTGGTCCACTATAACCGCCTTTAACATTAGCAATAATTGGTTTACCTGTTTTTAAATTAAAGCGCATACCAACAAGTGTGTTAATTAAACTAATAGCATCGGCTCCAGCCTCTTCTACAGCTTTTGCCATTTCAACAATATTTGTTACATTTGGACTAAGTTTAACAATGACTGGTTTTTTTGATATTTTCTTTACTTCTTTTACAAGTTCTGATGCAACAGTTGGATCAACGCCAAATGCCATTCCTCCGCCAGTTACATTAGGACAAGAAATATTTAATTCTATCGCAAATACTTTATCAGATTCGTTAAATTTTTTAACAGTTTCTGTATATTCATAAACGCTATGCCCGCCAACGTTTGCGATAATTTGATCAGAATAAACTTTATCAAGTTTTACAAGTTCTTCTTTTACGACTTTTTCAACGCCTGGATTTTGTAAGCCAATTGCATTGATTAAGCCTGAAGGACATTCTGCAATTCTTGGTAAATTATTTCCATAACGTTCTTCTAAAGTAGTACCCTTAATAGAAATGCTACCTAAAATGTTTATATCATATAAATCGCTAAATTCATATCCAAATCCGAATGTTCCTGATGCAGGAATGATTGGATTTTTAAATGTTTTTCCTAAGAACTTTATATTTAATCTATCCATTAGAATAACACCTCACTTGCTTCAAATACAGGGCCTTCTTTACAAACACGTTTAAATCCGTTTGTTGTTTTAATAGAACATCCCATACAAGCTCCAAATCCACATCCCATTCTTGCTTCTAAGCTTACACAGCCATTTGGATATGCTTTTGCTAAAAACTCTAGCATTTTTTCTGGGCCACATGAATAGTAGTAATCAAATTCAATATTACTTTGTTTTAAGTATTCAATTACATTACCTTTATACCCAAGTGAGCCATCATCTGTACATATATGTACATCTGCTATTTTTGATAACTTATCAACTAAGACAATATCATCAATACTTCTTGCTCCATAGATAAGTGTTGGTTTTATACCTTGTTTATTAAATTCTTCTGCAAGTCCAAATAAAGGGGCAATACCGATACCGCCACCGATTAATAGTGGTTTTTTTGCTTTTGTTATATCAAAACCATTTCCAAGTCCAACAAGTGTATCTATAACAGTATTTTCTTTAAATGTAGATAAATCTTTTGTTCCTCTACCTAATACTTTATATAAAATATCAACATGAGTATCAGTATATCTACAAACAGAAATAGGTCTTCGTAAGTAATAATTTGGAATTGTAATATTAATAAATTCTCCAGGATTTTTTATTGCACTTGTATTACCAGATAAGCGCATAAGATATATATCTTTTCCTACTTGAACGTTTTTTTCAATTACTAATTTTACGTTTTCCATATTTACTCCTTATCTATAACAGATATACCCATTGTTATTTCTTCAAGCACATCAAGTAAAACTTTTACAGTATCTAAACATGTAAATACCGCTACGTTATTATCAATAGCAGCTCTTCTTATTGCTCTACCATCTAGATGATCAGCATCGTTTTCTGATGTTGTATTGATTACATATGTAACATAACCTTTTTTAATTGATTCTAAGATTTCATCACTACCTTGAGAAATCTTTTTTCTTACTCTTGTTTTAATTCCTTGTTCTTTTAGATAAGTTGCAGTACCACGAGTAGCCTCGATATTGAAACCAAGGTTATAGAATCTTCTAATAAGTTCTAGTGCTGCTTCTTTATCTTGATCTGATATTGTCGCAAACACGGTTCCATAGTTAGATACTCTCATACCAGCTGCTTTAAGTGACTTATAAAGAGCTCTATTTAGTGAGTAATCATAACCAATAGCTTCACCAGTTGATTTCATTTCGGGTGATAATATTGCATCAAGTCCTGCAATTTTTGTAAATGAGAATGTTGGAGATTTTACATACCAACGTTTTCTAGGTGTTGCAATGCCTACATATCCTAAGTCTTTTAACTTTGCACCAAGCATTACTTTAGTTGCAATATTTGCAATTGGAATGCCTGTTGATTTTGCAAGGAAAGGTACTGTTCTACTAGAACGAGGATTTACTTCAATAATATATACTTTGTTTTCTTTATCAACAATAAATTGGATATTAAATAATCCAATCATATTTAGTTTTAAACCAATTTTTGTAGTGTAGTCAACAATAACCTTTTTTACTTCTTCACTTAGTGAATAAGGTGGATATACTGACATACTATCACCACTATGAACACCAGTTCTTTCGATATGTTCCATAATGCCTGGAACAAATACATCTGTTCCATCACATATAGCATCTACTTCACATTCTTGACCAACAACATATTTGTCTACTAAAACAGGATGTTCTGTATCAAAGGCTACTGCTTCTTTTACTTTTGCCTTTAGAACTTTTTCTGTATAAACAATATGCATCATTCTTCCACCAAGAACAAATGATGGTCTAACTAAAACTGGATAACCAATCTCTGATGCTACTTGAACTGCTTCACTTACTGAATAAACACCATAACCTTTTGGCATTGGGATATTAATTTCTTCCATTGCTTCTTCAAATAGCTGTCTATCCTCAGCTAGATCAATACTATTTGCAGAAGATCCAAAGATTCTAACACCTGCTTTATCAAGTCTAGATGCAAGGTTGATTGCAGTTTGTCCACCTAAAGCAACTACAACACCAGCTGGTTTTTCTAAATCAATTACATTCATTACATCTTCGAATGTAAGTGGTTCAAAATATAGTTTATCTGATACTGTATAGTCTGTTGAAACAGTTTCAGGATTATTATTTATTATAATAGCTTCATATCCAGCTTCTTTAATAGCCCAAATTGCATGAACTGTTGTATAGTCAAATTCAACACCTTGACCAATTCTAATTGGACCAGAACCAAGCACTACAATTTTTTGTTTCTTTGTAATAATTGATTCATTTACGTTTTCGTAAGTTGAATAGAAGTATGGAACATATGTATTATGTTCACCAGCACATGTGTCAATGAATTTATATACTGGATAAATATTGTTTTCTTTTCTTAAGATATATATATCTTTTTCAGTTTTATTCCAACATGTGCCAATATAAGCATCAGAAAAACCGATTTTCTTCGCTTCTTTTAAAACACAAATATTATCAATGTTTGATTTAATAACTTCTTCAAACATTACAATATTTTTAATTTTTTCTAAGAAGAATTTATCTATTCTAGAAATTTCATATAGCTCATCTACTTCAGCACCTTTTCTAAATGCCTCGGCGATTGCAAAAATTCCCTCGTCTGTATAGTTAACAATATAGTTTTTAAGTTCATCAATTGTAAATGTCTTTAATCCTTTGATTTCTAGATGAACTAGTTTATTTTCTAATGAGCGCACTGATTTTAGAAGTGATTCTTCAAATGTTCTACCGATGCTCATTACTTCACCAGTTGCTTTCATTTGTGTTGATAAGCTTCTGTTTACTGTTGTAAATTTATCAAATGGAAATCTTGGAAACTTTG
>CAJGCS010000085.1 GCA_904501965.1 uncultured Bacilli bacterium
AAAAGTACACGTTGTAAGAGTTCCTGCATATTCTCCTTATGCGGTTGCAGAGCATGCAATGGCAATGCTTCTTAGTTTAAATAGAAAAATACATAAAGCATATCTTAGAACAAGAGAATTTAACTTTAATATTCAAGGCTTAACAGGATTTGATTTATTCGGAAAGACTGTAGGAGTTATAGGTACTGGTAAAATTGGTGTTGCTTTTATTAATATATGCCGTGGATTTGGTATGAAAGTACTTGCATACGATCCTTTTCCAAGAAGTGATTTAGATGTTGAATATGTAAGCTTAGATAAATTATTTAAAGAGTCAGATATTATATCATTACACTGCCCACTTACAAAAGATACTACTCATATTATTAATAAAGAATCAATTGAAAAAATGAAGAAAGGCGTTGTTATTGTTAACACATCTCGTGGTGCACTTGTTGATTCGGTTGCCCTTTTAAATGGTTTAAAAACAGAACATATACAAGGAGCAGCACTTGATGTATATGAAGAAGAAGCAAATCTTTTCTTTGAAGATAATAGTGATGTTATTATTAAAGATGATATTTTATCTCTATTAATATCTTTACCAAATGTAATTATTACATCCCATCAAGGTTACTTAACAAAAGAAGCACTTGAAAATATCGCCGATACTACACTTAAGAGTATGGATGACTATTTTGATGGTAAATATTTAGAACATGAAGTATGTTATCATTGTCAAGTAAATGCAAAGGATTGCATGCAAAAGCGTTGCAAAAGATGTTGGTAATATGAAAATATTATTTGTTTGTCACGGAAATATTTGTCGCTCGCCAATGGCAGAGTTTATTATGAAAGACTTATGTAAAAATGAAAATTACATAATCGAATCATTTGCAACATCTTATGAAGAAATTGGTAATGACTTATATTATCTTGCAAAAAATGTTCTAAAGAAAAATAACATACCATACAAACTTCATAAAGCAAGACGTATTACAAAAGAAGACTTTAATAGTGCCGATTATGTAATCGTTATGGATGATAATAACTTGTTTAATTTAAAACGTATTGTAGGAATAAGTAGTAAAATATATAAATTAAATAACTTCATAGGTTCTAATAAAGATATTGATGATCCTTGGTATACAAGAAAATTTGATGAATGTTTTAATGAAATTAAAACAGCTTGTATAGCTTTAAAAGAAAAAATAGATAATAAATTATAAAGCAAGATTTATTCTTGCTTTATTTACATTTATAATGAAAAAAATGGTATAATAAGATAAATAAGAGGTGATTTTTATGTCTAAATTTAAACTTAGTTTTGATACAACATCATATGTAAGAATTGGTGAGACTATAAAACTTAATGCATCATACGACGATTATCCACTTGTTTGGACATCACTTGATGAAAATATTGCAACCGTTTCAAATGGTTTTGTAAAAGGACTAAGCCAAGGTATTGCAAAAATTAAAGTTGCACTTAAGAGTGATGAAAGCATTAATACCCTTTTTTATGTAAGTGTTATTGAGAATAAATATTCAGAAGCTTTAGAATTTATTATTAAAAATCACAATAGTAATATTTTTAAACGTTTAAATCTTGGAATTGGTGCAGGACATACCGCATATTATACTGATATTTTGAGCAGTGTTAATAAGTTATTATTTAATGAAGAATATAAAATTGATTACACATTCTATGAAGAAAGTCAAAAAAGATACGGTGAAGACTTAGAAAAACGTGTAATGGAAAGTGTTGAATTTATTACTGTTCATTACACTGGTAATATGAGAGATGGTGCAAATGCTAAAGCAAATGCTTCTTGGTTTGCCAAAGATTTAAGCATTAACCCTACATCAATTCATTACTGCACTGGAAATGATGGTATTTTTAAAGGCCTTGAAGAAAAATATATGGGTGCGCACGCAGGGGATTACTCATCTTATGAACAAGTTGGTAAGTTTACTTGGCGTAAAACTGGCATTAAAGTTAGTAAAAATGATCCTAAGTTTGCCAAAGTTACTATTAATGAAAATGGTAATTTTTCAATAAATGGTGTTGATACACATATTCAAGTACCAGTTGAAAAGAAGTTTAATAGAGGAATTGTTAATGATAATAAGTGGCTTAATAACATGGGACTAGGCGTAAACATCATTGATAATGAGTATTATTTAGGTACTGCATGGTGGTGCTATACACAAGTAGGTGAAGGTAGAATATGTTCAACAGGTGGAAATCATCGTTCAATCGGGATTGAATCTTGTGTAAATGAAGGATCTGATCTATGGTATACTTGGCAAATTACCGCTAGACTTGTTGCAGATATAATGCTTAGATGGAATCTTGATATAACAAAAGTATTAGGTCATCATGCTTTTAGTGCTAAAAATTGTCCTCAACCACTTCTTGAAAATAACCTTGAATTATGGCATAAATTTATTGAACTTGTCGAAGCAGAACATGAAAAACTGCTTAGATTTAAAAATGATAAATTTGCACTATCAACTGAGTCAACTCTTGTTAATAATGTTGGTAGAGTTAAAGAAAATAAAGAAGGCGAATTTATTTTCGTTGAATATACTGTTAATGAACGTGAAAAAATTAAACTAATCAGTTTAATTTAATAGGAAATATTTATTTGGTAAAAAATATGGAAAAAAAGAAAAAGTCAAAAAAATGGATATGGATTAGCATTATTAGTGTAGTACTAGCGCTAATACTTGCATGGGGAATCTATCATTCATTTACATTTAAAGATGATTCTGTTAGTTTTAACTTTGGTGTTTTTAAGATAACTGAGGTTACTGCACTACTATTTGGAATCTTTATTATTTCACTATTCGGTTATTTATTTGGCCGAATAAAAATAAAAGGAATTTCTTTTGGAACAGCTGGTGTATTTTTAGTAGCTATTTTATTTGGTTATTTATTTACATTAGAGTTCTTAAAAGATAATCCTTTACTAGGTGCTTTTTATATTAAAGATTCAAGTAGTGAAATGGCAAAAAACTATTCAGATGTTGTTCAAAATATTGGTTTAATATTATTTATTAGCTCTGTTGGATTTGTTGCAGGACCTACGTTTTTTAGTAACTTAAGAAAAAGGGGTAAAGTATTAATTTTAATAGTTTTATCAATTAGTATAACTGGAGCAATATTTGCAACATTATTTGCATTAATTCCAACTGTTGGACCTTTCTTTTCAGTAGGTGTTTTAGCCGGTGCTAATACAACTACTCCGGGATTTTCCTCAGCTATTGAAGCTGCCACATCTACTGGCATTGAAGGAGCTAAAGATTTAGTAACACTTGGATATGCGGTAGGGTATCCATTTGGGGTTATTTCAATTGTTTTATTTGTTCAAGTACTACCAAAAATACTTAAAAAAGATTTAACAAAAGAGTCTAAATCAATTTCAAAGAAAGAAGAAAAAACACAAGTTGATCAAAGTAGTTATATTAGAATAGATCCATTTGGCCTTGCACCACTTAGTCTTGCAATTATAATAGGTTTATTAATTGGATCTATTAAAATACCACTTACATTAAGTGGTTTTGAAGGACCATGTTTTAGTTTAGGAAGAACAGGTGGTGTTTTATTAACATCAGTCTTAATCGGACATCTTGGTCATATAGGAAAGATTTCACTTTTAGTAAATGAGGGAACACTTAAAACATTTAGAGAATTTGGATTACTTTTATTCTTAATTGGTTCTGGTGTATCTGGTGGTGTTGCACTAGTTGAACAAATTTCAAAGAGTGGTGGATTTATTTTATTATATGGTGTGCTTGGCGCAATAATTTTATCAATTCTTCCACTTGTGATAAGTTTTATAACAACAAAGTTCATTTTAAAACTAAATACTGTAGAAAGCCTTGGTTTTATTACGGGCGCAAGAACATCAACACCAGCTTTAGGTATGCTTATAGATTGTTCTAAATCTGATGATGTTGCAAGTCTTTACGCATCAACATATCCAATTGCTCTTATTTTTGTTGTTATTATTCCACAACTAATTATTAGTTTATTAGGATAAAATTAAAAGTTATTAGAAAGATAATTTTTTCTAATAACTTTTTTCTTGTTCTTATTGATTTCTTTTTTAGTTATTTTTTGATATAATACCTATAGTATAATTTATATATTAGGTGCTTATTATGAAAAACTTTTTTAAACATTTTATTACAATAACAAGACATAAACTAATGGTGCTTAAGTTTTGTTTTAAATGTGGTTTATATAGACAAGGTCTTTTACACGATTTGTCAAAATATTCTATTGTTGAGTTTTTTAATGGTGTAAAATACTTTGCAGGAAATCACTCTCCAATTACAAACGAAAGAACTGATAAAGGGTTTAGTGATGCTTGGCTTCATCATAAAGGAAGAAACAAACATCATAGCGAGTATTGGGTTGATTTAAATAAGCAAACTGGTAAGTATGAACCAGTTGAAATGCCTAATAAATATGTTGCAGAAATGCTTTGTGATAGACTTGCTGCTTCTATTAACTATAATAGAAAAAACTATAACAAAAAGATGCCACTTGAATATTTATATAGAACAAAAGATACAACACCAATGCATCCTAAGACATTTGAAAAGTTAGAGTTTTTACTTAAAATGTATTTTGAACAAGGTGAAAAAGAAACATTTAAATATATAAAGAAGAATCTAAGAAAATAATAAGGAGAAAACATGAGAACAAATCTAAAACCAAAAGCATATATTTACCCTTTGCCAGTACTAGTTATTGGAACTTATGACGCTAATGATGTGCCAAATGCTATGACAGCTGCTTGGGGATGTGTTTGTGATAGAACAAAAGTATCTATCATCATTGATATGAGTCATAAGACTGCTAAAAATATTTTAAGAACAAAAGAATTTACTGTAGCGATTACTGATTTAAAAACAATGGTTGAAGCGGATTTTGTAGGTATTGTATCAGGTAATGACTATCCTACTAAACTTGAAAAAACAAATTGGACTGTAACAAAATCAAATAATATTAATGCTCCAATCTTTGTTGAATTTCCCCTTGTACTAGAATGTAAACTAGAAAGCGTTGATTATGACAAAGAAATGTTTATTGGGGAAGTTGTAAACGTAAGTTGTGATGATTCTATTCTTACAAATGGACATGTTGACTTGAATAAGTTTACTCCGATTTGTTATGATACTG
>CAJGCS010000086.1 GCA_904501965.1 uncultured Bacilli bacterium
TGTTCAATTAATGAAGATGATTATGAATTAATTGAAGGCGAAGTAAAATTAAGTGATGGTAGTGTAAAGCAAATTGGAACTTGGGAAGGCGATCCTAAAGTTATGAAACTATCTATTTTAAGTGGTTTTGATTTAACAAATGTTCATGTTGTTGGTCAAGGAGAAATAGATGGTAATGCTCAACTTTCAACTTGGTGGATTGATCATAAGAAAAAGCCATACGCTAGACCACATATGCTATATATGAACAATTGTAGTAATGTTTTTGTTCAAGGAATTCATTTTAAAAATTCACCTCAATGGACATTGCATCCTTACTTTTCAAGCAATGTTAATTTCTATGATTTAAAGATAACAAATCCTAAAATTTCTCCAAACACTGATGGAATTAACCCTCAAGCTTGTAAAGGCGTTAAAATAATTGGGGAAGGCGCATTTCAATTTTGCATTTCGTATTTATATATAGACATTCCTGATAATGTTGAAATAATTAAGAAAACTGCATATTCTTTAAATGCGTATACAAAAGAAGTAACACTAGGTAAAGGCGTTAAGTTTATTGGAGAAAGTGCATTCGCAGGTACTTCAATAACAAGTATATATATTCCAAAAAGTGTAGAAGTAATTCAAAGTCGTGCTTTTGAGGGCGATACATTAAAAACAATTTACTGTGAGATCGAATCAAAACCAGATGGGTTTGAAGAAAATTGGGATTATTCTGATCCATTGCCAAATATTATTTGGGGGTATACAAAATGAGAAAAATAATCAAATATATATCAGTACTAATATTGTTTTTTGTATCAATAGTTTCTTTATGTAGTTGTGATATGCCGCTTGTTAAAGAAAGAAATATTGCGAAAGCATTAATAGTTGTTTTAGAAGAATATGAGGATTTCGAGTTTATCAAAGTTGAGTGTGTTGCGTATAACGGAACAGTTTATAAAATTAGATATAAAGCAGAAAATGAAGAGAAAATCGCATATTTTGTATCGGAAGCCATATCTGGTGGATTAGGATTATTTAATGAAATGTATGAATCAGAAAGAAATGTTCCTTACGATGGAACGCTTTATTCAACATATTATGATATGTACTATTTCCATTATTTTGGTGGGAAAACAAATATTGGGTCAATGTCTTTTAATGCTCCGTTTTATAATGATCATGGCATAAGTTTTTCTTCAGTTGAAATTGAAGAAAATACTATATATCTTGCTACAGGTTCTTATGAAGAACGTGATGCATATGAAGAAGTATTAGAAACAATTTGTATAAGACTAAAAGATGATAGTACTTGTAATAATGATCTTATTTGTTTTTACATAGACTTATATCAAAACTGGGAAAGTGAATTGAAGTAAGGTGGTTTTATGGAAAACATTAATAATATCAATCAAAATGTGAGAAATATTAGTTATGAGTTAAAAGAAGAAATAATACATTCATTTAAAGCAAGTAATTCCATCATTTTAGACGCAATATTTTGGCCTCTGTTTTATTTATTCCAAATAGTGTTATATCTAGTTTTAGGTCATATAGTACCTTATGTAGGGTTTGTATTCTTTATTGCTGTGGGGTTTCTTATTTTTAGACTAATTAAAGTATTTAAAAACATTACATGTGCAAAAAAAGTAAAACTAAATTTACATAATACATATATAACTGGTTACATTAAAGTTAGTTTTGCTAAAATAAAACCTATTGCTTTTAGATATGAAGATATTGAGACTATTTCATATAAAAAAAATAAACCTTTGAAAATTAAATTAAAAGAAATACAAAAGGAAATAACTATTTATATAAAAAATAGTGAAGAATGTAATAATTTTATAAATGAAAAGCTTGTTGCATTATCTAATCATAGAACAATTTATAATTTTACTTTAGATCAAAAATCTAGCAAAGATTTTTATTATTCTAATATAATAAATTTAAGCAAAGAAAGTCAAACACAAAATTTTAATAAAAAGAAAAAAAGTATTATAAAAGCACTTTGTAAACGTCAAACAAAAGGAAGAATTGCATATATTACTGTTAATAAATTGTTGACAGTGATATTTACATTACTTTTAAATTTAGTTGCATTATTAACAATTATTGCGGTAAGTTATTTTTCTGAATCTAATATGATAAACAAATATATCATTCCGTTAGCATTCTCTACATGTATTTTTTCATTACTCATACTTACGTTTAGTAAAAATAAATTGTGGAATTTAATACTATATGTATTATATTTTACATACTCGGTATCTATTGCTTTAATTGGTCTTGTAATGTTAATGATTTATGACATGACACTCGATGTAGTATTTGTTCTTGGCTTAATGTACATTTGTATTGGATTGATAATTCCTGTCATGTTATTTATCGCAATGATTATTAGTGCATGTATTTGGAAAAAGAAAAAAATAAAATACGTACATTCATATCTGATTTGTCTTCATATTTTAAGAAGTAAGAATATAATATCTACAAAAGATTATTTAAAAATATATAAAACTATATAAGAAAAAGCAGCTAATTACTTAGCTGCTTTTTTATCATAGTCATCCAAAAAGTTATATTCAAAGTCGTCTTTGTGATAACCAATAATAGTATTTAAATTAATATTTTCTACACTTCTGAAAATATTAATATCAATATCATCATATTTCTTTCTTAATTCTTTTATTAAGTTTTTAGTTTCAAGACGTTTTGATGAAACATTTTCCAAATGATTTGATTCAGTAAAGTGACATGCACATTGTAAGAAATGTAGATCATTATGGTTTGCCCAAGCAATAATGCTTTGTTCTTTAACTAAGTATAAAGGTCTAATTAACTCCATACCTTCAAAGTTAGTGCTATGAAGTTTTGGCATCATTGTTTGAACTTGCGCTCCATAAAGCATTCCCATAAGAATTGTTTCAATGACATCATCGAAGTGATGACCTAAAGCAATTTTATTACAGCCAAGTTCCTTTGCTTTTGCATAAAGGTGGCCTCTACGCATTCTTGCACAAAGATAACAAGGTGAATCTGTTGTTTTAGATACGACATTAAAAATGTTAGTTTCAAATATTTCTAAAGGAATATTAAGTTTATTAGCATTTTCAATAAGGCGTTCTTTATTAATTTCATTGTATCCTGGATTCATTGAAAGATAGACTAAATCAAAATTAATATCTCCATGACGTTTTAATTCTTCTAAACATTTTGCAAGAAGAAATGAATCTTTTCCACCGGATATGCAAACTGCTATCTTATCGCCTTCTTTGATCATTTGATAATCTCTTACGGCTTTTACAAACATTCTCCATATCTCTTTTCTATATTTTTTTATTATGCTACGTTCAATATTAACTAGTTCATTCATATAACTTAACCTCAAAAGTATTATATCATAATAACAAAAAAATATCTAAAAATATTCATTTATTTTCATTATAGTTTTCATTGCATTATGAATTTTATTATGTTATAATTTTATTGCTGGAAAGTTCGTGTTTCCATTATATATGGCAACCCGAACACTTTATCACAGGGAACTATTTTTACACGGCGTCGAAAGCTTTCCTTTAGAGTAAGAATCCCAAGTGTAAGTTACTTAGTTTACCACTTTTTGAAACATGCGGTGGGCATGCGTGGATAACGGCTTTCTGGCGTTTTTTTTTACACAAAAATGCTCTAATGTGGTATAATAAATATATATATAAGAAGGAAGGTTTAATTATGAAATGGGATTTAACATATCATTATAAGAATGAACAAGAATTTAATAAAGAATTTGAAGAAGTTCAAGCTCTAATTAAGGAGTTACCATCATATCAAGGAAAACTAAGTGATTTTGAAAGCTTCAAAGAATATTATAAAATTGTCGAACAAATCGAAATTAAAGGTTCTAAAGTATATCAATATGCATCACTTAAAAGCGATTTAAATAAAAAAGATGTTGAAAATGATGCTACACATAATAAATGTCAAATGATGTTTTATGTTCTTGGCGAACTTACATCTTTCGAAGAACCAGAACTATTAAGCATGGGCAAAGAAAAAGTTATGAGTTTTATCGACCAAGATGAAAGCTTAGAACAACTTCGCTTTGGAATGGAAAAGTTATTTAGAAGAGCAGATCATGTTCTTGATGCAAATAGTGAAAAACTTTTATCAATGTATGCACCACTTACAAGTACAGGATCTGAACTTTATAGTGCACTTGCAGTAGGAGATGGTAAATCTAAAGAAATTACTCTTGCAAATGGCGAAAAGGTAAGCGTAACACAAGGAAACTACCGTTCACTTATTGAAAACAGCACTTGTGCAAGCGATAGAAAAGCAATCTTTGAAGCAGTATTTGAATACTATGCAGAACATAAAACTACATTTGCAGGAATTTATAATGCTGTTTTACAAAGTGATGTTTCATATATGAAAGCAAAGAACTATTCAAGTAGTGTTGAAGCTCATTTATATGGAAATAACATTCCTGTTGAAGTTTATAAAAACTTAGTTGATGTAGCTGGAAATAATACTGAAGCTGTTAAAAAATATATTAAACTACGCCAAAAATATTTAGGCTTAGAAGAATATCATACATATGATAGATTCCTTACTTTAGCTAAGACTTCTAAAAAATACACATATGAAGAAGCAAAAGAATTATTCTTTAAATCTATTGAGAAGTTCCCTGAAACTTTCAAAGAAAAAGCACACGAAGTGCTTGCAGATGGATTTGTAGATGTATATGAACAAGTTGGTAAAAGAACAGGTGCATATTCATCAAGTGTAACTAACTTACATCCATTTATTTTACTTAACTATGATTCTACTCTTGATAGTGTATTTACTGTTGCACATGAAGCAGGACACTCAATTCATTCAATGTTTGCAGCTGAAGCACAACCTGCATTATTACAAGATTATACAATCTTCGTAGCAGAAATCGCATCTACATTTAATGAACATAACTTACTAGATTACTTCCTTGCATCTAATGCATCTAAAGAAGAAAAAATCGTTGTTATTGAAAAAGCTATTGATAATATTATGGGTACATTCTATCGTCAAACTTTATTTGCAGAATATGAACTATTAGCACACGAAGTAA
>CAJGCS010000087.1 GCA_904501965.1 uncultured Bacilli bacterium
ACTTATGAAAGAATTTGAACCTGATGCAATTATTGCATTTGGTGGAGGTTCTGCAATGGATGCTGCAAAGATTATGTGGGTATTATATGAACATCCTGAAGTAGATTTCTATGATATGGCAATGCGTTTTATTGATATTCGCAAACGTATTTATGAATTCCCTAAAATGGGTGAAAAAGCATACTTTATTGCTATCCCAACATCATCAGGTACTGGATCTGAAGTAACTCCATTTGCGGTAATTACAGATGAATCTACAAAAGTTAAATATCCTTTAGCAGATTATGAATTACTTCCTAATATGGCTATTGTTGATACTGATCTTATGATGAGTGCTCCAAAAGGTTTAACTGCGGCTAGTGGTATTGATGCTGTTACTCATGCTTTAGAAGCACTTGCATCAATGCTTGCAACTGACTATACTGATGGTCTTGCTAAACAAGCATTAAAAGTAATATTTGAGTATCTTCCAAGATGCTATGAAAATGGTCAAACAGACTATGTTGCAAGAGAAAAAGTTGCTAATGCGGCTACAATGGCTGGTATGGCATTTGCAAATGCATTCCTTGGTATATGTCATTCAATGGCTCATAAACTTGGCGCATTCCATAATCTTCCACATGGTGTTGCTAATGCCTTAATGATTGAAGAAGTAATTAGATTTAATGCAACTGATGTGCCTGTTAAAATGGGAACATTCCCTCAATATGCATATCCTAAAACTCTTCAAAAATATGCAGAAGTTGCTAAATATTTAGGTTTAAATGGTGCAAGTGATGAAGAATTACTAGAACATTTAATTAACGAAATTAATACATTAAAAGCTCGTGTTGGTATTAAATCATCTATTAAAGAGTATGTACCAAATGAAGAAGAATTTATGAGTACTCTTGATGATATGGTTGAACAAGCATTTGATGATCAATGTACAGGTGCTAATCCAAGATATCCTTTAATGAGTGAAATCAAACAAATGTATTTAAACGCATACTTCGGTAAGGAGGAAAAATAATATGAATTTTAAACTAACTAATGTTATCGCAAAACGTCCTAATAAAACAATTTATCGCGATGGTGATTATGTAATTAAAGTTTTTAACTCAGATTTTTCAAAAGTAGATGTTTTAAATGAAGCTTTAAATCAAGCACGTGTTGAAACAACTGGCATAAATATTCCTAAAATTATTGAAGTTGGTCAAACTGAAAAAGGTGAATGGTTTATAGTTTCTGAATATGTTCAGGGCAAGACAATTAGAGAAATGCTTATAGAAAATCCTGAAAAGCAAGCAGAACTAATTGAAATGTTTGTTAATTTACAAATTGAAATTAGTAAGAAAAAATGTACACTTTTAACTAAGCACAAAGATAAAATGATTAATAAAATTGAACAAGCTAACATTGATTCAATCATTAAGTATGAACTTAGAACAAGACTTGAAGGAATTCACAGACAAAATCAACTTTGTCATGGTGACTTTGTTCCATCAAATATTATTATTAAAGAAGATGGTACTACATATATCTTAGACTGGGCTCATGCTACACAAGGAGCACCTTGTGCTGATGCTGCTAGAACATATTTAACATTTTCATTAAATGAAGAATATGAACTTGCAGAATTATATTTAGATACATATTGCAATCTATCAGGTATTGAACGTAAGAATATTCAAAAATGGCTTCCAATTGTTGCCGCTTCTCAAAGCGTAAAAGGAATTAAGGAAGAACGCGAATTATTAATGTCTTGGATTAATGTATCTGATTATGAATAAATAAAATAAAAAACTAAGTTTTTAAGAATACTTAAAAATTTAGTTTTTTTTTGATTTTCTATATTAATGTGTGATATAATATATATAGATAAAAGAACTCTTAAGGAGGAGTTATGAAAAAAATAAAATATCTTTTAATAACATTAGTATTATTACTATCAGCAGTTATGCTTTCTAGCTGCGAGAAAAATCTTGGTTATCAAATATGTGGATATTATATTGAATTAAATGATGTAGAAGAAATGAATGTATCTGATAGTAATCCAAAGATATACTTTAAATATAGTGAAAATAATATGTTTTCAACAAAAGGTGGATCAGGAGGATCATATTTTTTAAACTCTACAAAAACAATAAAAGTAGAAGATGAAATTAAAAAATATTTCTTTTCAGCAGATCTTATGATTTCAAAGTTTTCTAAAGAAAAAATTGATATTCATTTAATCATATTAAAAGATGGTGAATATGTAGTAGAAAGTGCTGTTCATAAAACTATATCAGGAACTGGAAAATGTGCATATTCAGTTGATTATGAATACGAAGGACAAAAATATCATAACGAATTTACAATTAATATTAAATATAAGGGGTAATTTATGAAAAAAATTAATGGTTTTACAAATTGTAATATTTTAACAGAAGAAGGATTAAAAAAGACATCTTTAAAAATTGAAGATGGCAAAATTGCATCTATTGGAGAATTTGAAAGTGGCTTAACTTTAAATGAAAACTATGTAGTTTTACCAGGCTTTATTGATCAACATGTTCATGGTGCTGCTGGTTCAGATGCTATGGATGGTACAATTTTAGATTTAACAAAAATCGCAAATGCTCTTGCAAGCGAAGGTACTGTAGGCTTCTTAGCAACAACAATGACACAAAGCGTAGAAAATATTACTAATGCACTTGTAGCAGTAAAAGAATATAAAGAATTAAATAAAGAAGAAGGTGCAGAAATTTTAGGAGTTCACTTAGAAGGTCCTTTTATTTCTTTAAAACATATTGGCGCTCAACCTTTAGAATATGTTGCTAAACCAAGTGTAGAAGTGTTTAAAAAATACCAAGAAGCAAGTGGCAATACAATTAAACTTGTTTCTCTTGCAGTTGAAGAAGAAGGTGCGGAAGAACTTGTTAGATATCTTGCATCAACTGGTGTTGTTGCATCGCTTGGCCACACAGATGCAAAAGCTGAAGATGTAGAAAAAGCTATTAAAGCTGGAGCAAAAAATGTTACACATACATTTAATGCAATGAAGCCTCTTCATCACCGTGAAATTGGTACTGTTGGTAGTGCATTATTATATAATGAACTTAACTGTGAATTAATATGCGATGGAATTCATGTATCTATTCCAGCTATCAATTTGCTTAGAAATTGTAAACCTGCCGATAAACTTACTTTAGTAACTGATGCTATGCGTGCAAAACATATGGCTGATGGTGAATATGAACTTGGTGGTCAACCAGTATTCGTTAAAAATGGTGAAGCAAGACTTGCAGGTGGAACTCTAGCTGGAAGTGTATTAAAAATGAATAATGCCGTAAAAAATATTATGAATTTTACTGGTGCAACACTTCAAGAAGCATCTAATTATGCATCATTAAATCCAGCTAAGAATTTAGGCTTAGATAATGAACTTGGTAGTATAAAAGTTGGTAAAAATGCAAGCTTTGCTGTATTAGATGAAAACTATGACGTTGTATTAACAGTGCGTGATGGTGTAGTAATCTTTGAAAAGGAATAATTATGTTAGAAATTATTAATTATTCTAAATCATATAACAAAAGTAAAAAAACAGTTAATAATATTAATCTTAAGATAGAAGAAGGCGATTTATTTGCCTTTATTGGACATAATGGTGCAGGTAAATCTACAACAATTAAATCTATCGTAGGTATTCTTGATTTTGAAGAAGGCGATATTTTAATTAATGGATTATCAATTAAGAAAAATCCGGTTGAATGTAAAAAACAAATAGCTTATATTCCTGATAATCCTGATCTTTATGAATCATTAACAGGGATAAAATACCTTAACTTTATTGCTGATGTATATGAAATATCAAGTGAGAAAAGAAAAGAAATCATTGAAACATATGCTGATTTATTTGGTTTAAAAGATGCTTTAAATAACTACATTGCATCATATTCTCATGGGATGAAACAAAAACTTGCTTTAATTTCAGCTTTCATCCATGAGCCTAAGATTTTAGTTTTAGATGAACCATTCGTTGGGCTTGACCCAAAAGCTTCATTTTTAGTAAAACAAGTTATGAAAGAATTTTGTGAAAAAGGTGGTATAATCTTTTTCTCAACGCATATTTTAGAAGTAGCTCAAAAACTATGTAATAAAATAGCTATTATTAAAAATGGTCAACTTGTAACTACTGGTCTTATGGAAGATGTTATTGGTGATGCGTCACTTGAAGATGTATTTATGGAGCTAACTGAACATGAATAAAATCTTTTTATTAGTTGCTAATTACTTTAACAACTATATAGGTTCTTTTAATAGATCAAAAAATAAATCAAAATATGGCATTGGTGGTAGTTTAATACTCATTTTTGGTATCGTCTTTATATTCTTGTTTACATCAATGGCAATAACAACTATGGAAACTGCAATGGATGGATATAATGCAGCTACAACTGATATTGCAAAACAAGAGTTCTTGCAAATGCCTCTATATGTTTCAGTTGGCATGATGGGAATGTTCCTTATGCTATTAACTGTTACTAAGGTAACATCTACAAAAAGAAATACTGATGATGATTTATTACTTTCTTTACCACTAAAGAAAAGTGAAATTGTGATTTCAAAGATATTGTTTAATTATATTTTTGACTTATCAATGATTTTAAGCACATTACTTCCACAGTTTATTGTATATTATGTTTATTCAACTGTAAAACCAGATATTTTCTACTTCGTTAGATTTTCGTATTTGCTTTTAGTATTACCGATGCTATCGAATGCGATAGGCTCTTTGTTTGGATATTTATTTAATTTAATAACAAAGAAGTTTGTTAGAGCTAATGCAATTAGATCAGTTATATCTGTAACTTTCTTGGTTATTTTTATGCTTGGGTACTATGCGCTTCAATTTAATATGGAGCTATCTGCAGGGTCTAATGGTTTTTCAATACATGATATTATCATTTTAAAATATTTAGTTGATTATCTTTTAGGAGATAATGTTATAATTACATTAATTGTAGTAACACTAATTTGTTTTATTCCATTCTTACTTTGTGTTATTGTTTCCGCAATATCACTTGGTAAAAATATAAGTGCTGTAAATTCAAAAAATA
>CAJGCS010000088.1 GCA_904501965.1 uncultured Bacilli bacterium
ATTTCTTTTCTCGTTAAATAGATTTGGATGTAAAATTATATATAACGCAAATGAAGGAATAATTATAAGAAAAGGGTTTATTTGTGGATACAAGTATCAACTGAAAATAGATGATATTACTGAAATAATAATTGCTTCATTCCCTTGGGAAACAACATATTATGTTATTATAGATCCATATAATACAAAATATGATGGTGGTTCAAAAAAATCATTTATTAGAATTGAAAAAAATGAAAACAATTTAAAATTTATTAAACAATTTTGGGATAAACCAATATAAAATACACACTAACGTTAACTATTTAGTTAACGTTTTTTAATTATATTTATAGTAAATCTAATATAATATGAGTAATTTGTTTTTTTAGTGGTAATTTTTTCAAAAATATAGTATAATAAATAAAGGTGTATATTTATGAGTGAACTATTATTACAAATTGATAAAACAAAGCTACCTAAGCATATTGCAATTATTTTAGATGGTAATGGCAGATGGGCAAAAAATAGACTAATGCCAAGAACTTATGGTCATTTAAAAGGAATTGAAACATTAGGTAAGTTAGTAAAAGCATCAAAAGAATTAGGTATTAAGAATTTAACAGTTTATGCTTTCAGTACGGAAAATATAAATAGACCTATATCAGAAGTTGAATTTTTAATGAATGAGTTTTTAAAGTTTTATAGAGAAAAGTTTAGAAAACTTGTAAATGATAAAATTAATGTCCGTGTTATTGGTGAGACTATAAATCTTTCAAAAGAAGTTGTTGATGCAATTAAAGATATTAATGATGTACCATTTAACTATGATTATTTTACATTTACAATTTGTTTTAATTACGGTTCTCAACAAGAAATCGCTCATGCTACTAAAGAGATTTCTAAATTAGTTAAAATGGGCAGAATTAATGTAAATGATATTGACGAAAAGTTAATAAATTCTTATCTTTACACAAAAGACTTAGAACCTCTTGATTTAGTAATTAGAACATCTGGTGAGTGTAGACTAAGTAACTTTTTATTATGGCAATTATCTTATGCGGAATTATACTTTACTGATGTATATTTCCCAGATTTCAAAGAAGAAGAATTATATAAAGCAATAATTAATTATCAAAATAGAAATAGAAGATTTGGAAAATTAGGTGAAGAAAAATGAAAAAAAGAGTAATAACAGCTACTATTCTTTGCACAGTATTACTACCAGTTTTATTTTTTGGTTCATATTTTATGATAGCTCTTGTGATGTTTTTATCATTTATGGGTGTATATGAACTAATCAAGATGTATAACAATAAACATAAAATTAATAACATTTATCATATTTTATTACCTGTAATTACATCAGTTCTTACAGGAGTTATTTCCTTAGGATTTTTGCTTGATTCAAAGGTTGTACTATTTATTGGACTTCCGTTAATTGTTGTTTTCTTTGTTGGAATTTTAATTGCATCAATGTTTGATAAATCCGTTAATATGACAGATGCGTTTAGTATGATTGGATTTATTCTTTATGGAGGTTTATCTTTTTCATTACTTGCAGGCCTTCGTTTTGTAAGAATGGTTAGTTATGATTCATGGGAGATAAGTTTAGGAACATTCTATGATGTAAATATGCTTGGACTTGTACTTATTGGATATGGACTTATTGTGAGTTTTGCAACAGATACTGGTGCTCAACTTGGAGGCCTTATTTTTGGAAAGCATAAATTATGTCCAACAATTAGTCCTAAAAAGACAATTGAAGGAGCATTAAGTGGTTTATTAGTAGGAGCAACACTTGGTACAATTTTACTATTTGTATTTGAGTTAATTGGAGACTTTAGAATATTTGGTATTAAAGAATGGTACTTTAATATTCCAGTTATCTTTGGTATATCGTTAGTACTTTCTTGTTTTGGACAAATTGGAGATTTGGTTGCATCAAAGATTAAAAGAGAACACGATATTAAGGACTTTGGAAATATATTCCCAGGTCATGGTGGTGTGTTAGATCGTTTTGATAGTGTTATATTTGTTAATGTAGTTTTATTTGGTATTGTGCTTTTTATTAACTACTTTGTTGGTGGCTTCGGATGGTAAATTATATTATTCTTGGAGCAACAGGTTCAATTGGGACTCAAGCACTAAATATATTGCGTTTTAATAACTATAATCTTGTTGCTTTTTCATATGGTAAAAATACTGATAAAGCAATTGATATTATAAAAGAATTTAAACCAAAGTATGTTTCAACAAACGACACTTTAAGAATAAAAGAACTAAGAAGTTTATTTCCAGATGTTGTAATATATGAAGGGAATGTTGGAAATAATAAGATTGCAAGTTTATATAAAGGTGATGCTGTTGTCATTAATGCTTTAGTTGGATCAGCTGGATTAAAACCAACTGAGATTGCAATTAAAAATAAAAACAAAGTATTACTTGCAAATAAAGAAACACTAGTAATTGGTGGCGAAATTATTATGAATCTTGCAAAAGAAAATAATGTTGAGATTATTCCAATCGATAGTGAACATAGTGCAATCTATCAGCTTCTTGTAGGACATAATAGGGAAGAAATTAAAAGAATAATTATTACTGCTAGTGGAGGCCCTTTTAGAAATAAGGAAAAAGAAGAATTAGAAAGTGTAAGTGTTGAAGATGCACTAAATCATCCGAACTGGAAAATGGGTAGTAAAATAACAATTGATAGTGCAACACTTATGAATAAAGGATTTGAAGTAATAGAGGCACATCACTTGTTTAATCTTCCCCTTGATATGATTGATACAATCATTCATCCAGAAAGCATTATTCATTCAATGGTTGAATTTAAAGATTATTCAATTTTTGCTCAAATGGGTTCGAGTGATATGCATCTTGCTATAAACTATGCAATAAATGGTCCTACGCATTCAAAGTGTGATATAATAAAACCACTTGACTTAACAAAAGTTTCAGCGCTACACTTTGAGGCGCTTGACTTAACAAAACATAAACTAGTAAACTTAGCTTATGAAGTAGTTAAAAAAGGTAGTTTTTACCCAACTGTTTTAAATGCAAGTAATGAAGTTGCGGTAGAATTATTTTTAAACAAAAAAATTAAATTTACTGATATAGAAAGAATCATTTTAAAAGAAGTAAATTCATATGATCATTTCAATATTAAATTTACAATTGATAATATTTTAAAATTAGATAAAAATATTAAAGAAAAGTTAAGAAAAATATATAGTTAAGAAATTAACAGAAAAGGAGTATATTATGGATTGGTGGGTATACGTCTTAGGGATTGTAGTATTTGTTGCAATTCTTGGGATAATTGTCTTAATTCATGAAGGCGGGCACTTCTTACTTGCTAAAAGAGCAGGAATCTTATGCCACGAATTTTCGATAGGGATGGGACCAGTTCTATTTCAAAAGAAAATCGGTGAAACAGTTTATTCAATTCGTGCAATTCCAATTGGTGGATTTGTATCAATGGCAGGTGAAGAAGTTAATTTTGACGCCTTAAAAGGTGTAAAAAAAGTTAAACTTATTTTAGATGAAGAAAATCGTATTAAAGGAATTATTGCAGATGTTGATAATCCTAAATACGATAACATGGTTTTATACAATGTAGAATCATACGATATTATTGGTACAAAAGAGGAACTTCCTGGTGAACTTTACATGGAAGTATCAGCTAATGAAGTACATGAACGTTACGAAGTATTAAGGGATGCAATGATGTACTTCCCTAAAAAACAAATGGCTCAAATTGCTCCACATAATAGAAATTTTTCTAATAAGACATTATTACAAAGATTTTTAGCAGTATTTGCAGGGCCTGCAATGAACTTTGTTCTTGCAATTGTTTTATTCTTTGTTCTAGGCATTACTCGTGGTTATCCTAATGAAGCAACTACTGCAGTAGATAAATTTGAAGGTAATGAACCAATTTACATTGTTACAGAAAATGAATTTGGAAAAGGAAATGGTATTTCTGAAGGCGATAAAATCATAACAGTTGGTGGAGTGCCTGTTTTAAAATATGATGAAATTACTAAAGTGTTAAATTCATTTGCAATGAAGGGCGAATATGTTGAGGAAAAAAGTGATGGTACAGAAGTAACTCATACATACGGAAACTATATATCAATAGAGTATTTGGATAAATCTGAAAACTATAAAGGGAAAACAGTTTATGTTGTACCTAATACATATATTTATTCAATTGAACTTATGTTTGATAATCCTCAACAAGCCGCTTTAAAAAATAATGAAACTTTCGAATTCACTGAAGCTAATTTAACAAAACCTGTAGTAGGCGAGTTTGTAAAAAATAATAAGCGTACAAAAGCATATGATGCTGGCCTTAGAAAAGGTGATTTGATTACTGGTTTTGCTATATTGGATTATACTAATGCAAACAAAAAGTTAAATGCAGAAGAAGCTGCTAAATTAGAGTTTACTAGTGTAAGTAGTATTAATGATATGCTTACAGCTTTTAGAACCCTTGAAGAAGCTAAATATGTATATATTAGATATGAAAGAGAAGGTAGTGTTGGATATAGTGAAGGTATTGAATCTTTTGCTAAACCAGTACTTGAAGCAAATGACATAACACAAATTAAACTACAACTTGGTTTTTCTCCAGATTATAAGTTTGATTTCTTAAAATTATTATATATGCCATTTGTTGAAACATTTGGTAGTGTTGCAAATATCTTCAAGAGTCTAGGGTTATTATTTAATCCAGTTGCAAAAGTAGGTATTGATGACTTCAGTAGTATTATTGGTATTTATGATCTTATCACAATGAGTATTTCTGAAGGTTTCAATCAAGTAATTTTTATATTTGCTTTCTTAAGTGTAAATATTGGTTTTGTTAACTTATTACCACTTCCTGCACTTGATGGTGGACGTATTATTTTCTTATTTATTGAATTAATTACAAGAAAACGTCCTAGTCCAAAAGTAGAAAATATTATTCATACAGTTGGATTATTTGCATTATATGGCTTAATGGGATTCATTATTATTAATGAAATCTTAAGATA
>CAJGCS010000089.1 GCA_904501965.1 uncultured Bacilli bacterium
CAGAAATACTATAGAATGGTACATTAGCTTCTCCTGCAACAGCTCTTGCAAGTAATGTTTTACCAGTACCTGGAGAACCAACTAATAATACACCTTTTGGAATTCTAGCACCCATATCAAAGTATTTTTTAGGGTTCTTTAAGAAGTCAACTACTTCAACAAGTTCTTCTTTTTCTTCATCAAGTCCAGCAACATCTTTAAATGTTGTAGTGCCTTTTTTAGAAAGTCTTGCACGTGATTTACCAAAGTCAAATGCTTGGTTATTTGATTTAGAGTTACTTCTAATTAAGAAGATAAACATTACAACGATAATAATAATTGGAATTAAAATAGAAAGTAACGCAATCCAGTCAAATGTTTTTCTTTCTGCAATTTGAAATTCAAAAATTTCTAAGCCATTATCTGGTAACGCACGATAATATGCTTGGAAAACAGCAAATTGCTCATTAGTTAATCTAATTGAAAAACCTTTATATGTATCAGATACTCCTTCTTTATATTCAGCATAAATATCCCAATTTCCATCATTACCATCACCAGCAACACCTGTTGCAGTAAGTTTAGAAATTCTTAATACATTTTCAGTTACTGTAATAATGATTTCGTTTCCTTCGCCATCTTTTTTAGGTATGCCGTTTTCATCTAGATCAAGTACATCTTTTTCTACAACTTCATAAATTTGATCATAAAGTTCATGTTCAGATTTAAGTTGTAAAACTTTTTTACCTGCAGTAAGTGCATATACAACAATTGCAACTATCGCACCTAAAATAATTAAACCTATTAATATTTCGCCAAAGCCTATTCTTCTTCTTGGTTTATTTTTTAATTCGGCCATATTTCCTCCTATCTTGTAATATATCCTAAGATATATAATATATTATCAAATTCATCACAAAGAACGAGTGTATCTTTTCTTTGCATATATGGTACCTTTTTATCAGTTAAAAAATTACTTACTGATTTAGTACCTGTTTTTAGTTTAATTTTATCACCGTCAACTCTTGTACGGATAATAATTGGAAAACTCTTAATATTATACCATAATGTTTTTGAACTTGCTGTTAAATAACAAATATTTTTATCGACTTTTATTTCTTGATTATTTAATAGTTTATAAATACCATCTTCATTAATTTTTAAATAAAAATCTTGTTTCGTTATATCTTCTTCTGTAAAAATTATAGTTTTATATTCTTTAATCATTGATAATTCATTATTTATACGTGTTACAATATTTTGCTTTTTAGAAATTATTTGTTTATAAATATCATCTAGACACACTCGTGATAATGAATATTTTCTTAAAACTCTAAATAACACATGAATTCTTATATCTTCATCTAAACTTAAAAGATCATCTATCTTAAAGCTAACACTATTATTATTTACAGTAACTTTATTTTCTATAAACTCAACTTTTACTTTTTCTAGTAATTTATTGGCAGATAGAATAGTTTGGCTATATTTTTTAACAGCTTCAAATAAGTTTGGATTTTCTTCAAGTAATAATGGTATAACATGATGTCTAATTCTATTTCTTGTATAATCATCTAAAGAATTTGAAGAGTCTTCAAAGTAAGTAATATTATTTTCTTTTGCATACTCAATTAACTTATCTTTTGGTGTATATAAAAAAGGTCTATAAATATATATATCATCATTTAAAGTACATTGTTCTATTCCCGCATATCCTTTTAAAGATGATTGCTTTGTAAGTCTCATAAGAATTGTTTCAAGTAAATCATTTGCATGATGTGCAAGAAGAATATATTTTGCACCTGTTTCTTTTGCAACTTTTTTAAAAAACTCGAAACGTTTTTCTCTTGCCCACTCTTGAAAGTTTCCAACATATTCTTTTTCTAAAGTAAGAATATACAGTTTAATTTCTTTGTTTTTACAAAACGACTCAATGTATTCTTGTTCAAAAACTGATTCTTTTCTTTTATTGTGGTTTACGTGTGCAACAATTATATTTTCTTTTTCAAATAAGTTTAGCGCAACATCTAGTAGAACACTAGAGTCAACTCCGCTAGAACAAGCAATAACCATTCGTTCATTATTAAGTTGTTCTTTAAAACTTTTAAACATTTCTTTCATAATACACCTTTTACTTACTTATTTATTATATCATACATATCTTAAAATTACTTAAAATTTGATATTACAAAAAACCCTGCTTTACTTGCAAGGTTATTTCTTTAGTTTAAGCGTTTTACTGTTTAAAATATTAGATGTAAATGATTTAACTTGCTTACTTTCTTTAGCTTTTTTTAGTATTGCTTCTTTTATTAACATATCTAGTAGTGCTTTAAATGTAATACCTTCAGATTCATATAAATAGAATCCGTAAGATCCAGGAATTGTATTTACTTCATTAAAATAGACGATATCATTTTTCGTATCATATAAGTAATCTATTCTAATTACACCTTTTAAGTCAAGTATATTATAAATTAGCTTTGTATAATCAAAAATTTTTGTTTTTATTGACTTGTCTAACTGTACATTTATTATTCGGTTTGTATTTTCTTGTTTTTTGTTTTCTTGATATTTATCTAAAAAAGTTAAGAATTCATTTGTTGTTTTTACTTCTTCAATATTTGATAAATAAAGTTCATCTTTATATTTAAAACATGCAATATTTAATTCTTTATAAGAATCGACTACTTCTTCTATTATTAATCTATCTGTATATTTAGATGCATTTAAAATACATCTTTCTAACTCATCAATGTTTTTGGCTTTTTCAATACCAATACTTGAACCAAGTCTTGCAGGTTTTATAATGACAGGAAATCTTAAATTATCTTCTATTTTATTTAAGTTTTCATCTTTATTAAAACTTATATATTTAGGGGTATTGATTCCATATCTTGTTAAGATATCTTTTGTGTATATTTTATCTTGACTAACTGCACTTCCATAGATTGAACTTGTAATATATGTTGCATTATAAAAATCAAGAATAGCTGAAATCGTACCATCTTCCACACCACATCCGTGAACGACTGGAATAAATACATCGACTTTAACTTTCTTTTTACCTTTTATAATATATGTAACATCTGAAATATTCTTAAGCGTAACTTCCTTTGTGCTTTTAAATGTTCCTTTTTTAAATGTGTTTAAATCATATAAACACTTTCCTTGTAACATTTTATTATTCTTTGTTATATATATTAATTCGATATTATATTTATCTTTATCAAGTGCATTCAAGACTTGAAAACAAGAAATTATCGAAACATCATGTTCAACGGTTCTACCTCCAAATATCAAACAAACATTTAATTTATTTAAGTCTTTTTTCATTTCTTTCTTCTCCTTGCAAGATAATTATCAGGTAAATCATTTTCAATTAACAGAGCGATTTCTTCTGTTTTATATTTGCTTAAGACTTGTAAATAAGCATCTTTAAAGCTTTTCACAAGTGTAACATTATTTAAATATTCTAGTTCTTTATATATATAAATACCACTATAAGAGTTAATTATATATATATCATCAAACACATTTTTGATATGTCGTGCCACCTCTTTATTTATCTCTTCTGTCATTTTGCCAAGATCAACAATACCTGGAGTTATGATAACCTTTTTAAGGGGTATGTTTTTAATAACTTCGATGCTATTAATAAAACCATTTTTATTTGAATTATAAGCATCATCATATATATGTAAATTATCTACTTTTTCATAGCTTAGCCGATGATTTAAAGGTCTGATATTTGATATTATTTTGCTAAACTCTGAATCGGTAATATTTATATTTTTTTCTCTTAATGCAAGGATTACACAGTATGATGCCAGGATATTTTTAATATTGTGTTTACCAAGTAACTGGGTAGTAACATCAACTATATTTTCTTTGTAATTTATTTTAAATGTAGTTTTCCCATTATGTATTTTAATATCACTTGCATAAACTCCTGATTTATTTTGTTCGCTGAAAAAGTAAGTTTTCTTGTTTTTTAATGATTCTTCATCAATAAGAAGTGCATCTTTATTAATAATTGCATATGTATCTTCATTCATCCTGTTTATAAGCTCAAATTTGGCCGTTTTTACGTTTTCGAGCGTTTTGAATGTTTCCATGTGTTGATAACCAATATCACAAATTACGCCTATATCTGGTTTTATAAACTTTGTCATCTTGTCGATTTCTTTTAATCTATATGCGCCCATTTCGGCTATTAATATTTCTGTTTGATTGTTTAGGGTATCATTAATTGTTTTAGAAAGTCCCATTAAAGTATTATATGATTTAGGAGTAGATGTGGTAATGTATTTATTTTCTAAAATGTTTTTCAAAATGTTTTTAGTAGATGTTTTTCCATAGCTTCCAGTAATAGCTATTTTTATTAGGTTTTTGTTTTTTAAAAGTTTCTTTGATGCTTTCTTTTGGTAGTGATGTTTAATTAAAAGTTCAACTGGTAGGTTAATAAAGTTAATAATAATTAATATAAATGGATTAAGTAAATAGATTATTGAAAGTGTCTGTAGTTTATATTTAGAAACTATTAGGATAAAAATAAGTAAACATATATATGTTATAAGTAATCTTATTACTCGTTTTGTAAATTTAAGATTTATTACTAAATTATTTTTTAGAAGTATTATAATAATAGATATTATCATTCCACCAATATATAAATATGCATTGTTAAGAAAAGATATAAATACCATTATATAAAATAGATAGTTATATTTTTTTAAAAAATAAAAGTCATAGAAACTTTTTATGTATTTTTTAGTATTATAGTGTTCTTGTTGAAATATTGTAAGTAAATAATATAATCCTTTAAAAGATGAAATTGAAAGGGCAATTAGAAAACAAATTCTAACATATATCATACTTAACTCCTAAGTAATTTGAAATAATTATATTAAATGTGTGTTTATTTTCAAGATATGGAAAATGCCCAGTATTTTCAAGAGTCACTAATCCACTATTTTTAATTAGTTTGTTCATAATTAAAGCATCTTTTATAGGTGTTTCTTTATCATCGCGTCCCCAGA
>CAJGCS010000090.1 GCA_904501965.1 uncultured Bacilli bacterium
GGATGTGCCCCCGCAAACATCATTGAATCAACATTTGCTTTTGTAATTGCTTCTGTTAAATCAATTAGTTCAACATTTTTTTCAATACTAATTTCTTCAAGCGCAACATTGTATTTTTCTCTTATGCTAACAAAACTTGGTCCATATTTATTATAAGGTAAGTTTATAATAAATATTTCAACATCATCGTATTCTTCTTTTATTTTGTCAATCATTTGACTATAAGCAGTTTTAAACTTTGTAACATTAACACTTCTTGTAAAATCATTTGTTCCCATAAAAATAACAACAATATCTGGATCAATTCCATCTTTTTCAAGAAGTTTAATTCTGTCCATACTATTTGCATAATTAGATCCACTTGTTACTAAACTTCCACTACATGAGTTATTAACAAGAAGATTACTTTGACTCTTTGTAACTACTTGATGCCACCATGTTTTTTCAACACTATCAACATCACATCCTTGTGTTGGATAATATGTAGGAAAGCCACTTGGAATATAACCTTCATATGTTGTGATACTATCTCCTAAGAAAGATATATATATATTTTCTCTAGTACGTTCCACAAACTTTGCAAAAAGCACATAATCTTTGTTTGTTTCTTTTGTGATTTTTTTGATACGTGTTTCAAATGTTTCTTCTAAATACCATCCCTTAAATAAGTATCCTTCTTTTTTTGGAATCGGTAAAGTATAGTTAGTACCATCAATATATGTAGTTATTACTTCTTCTGTAAACTCGCCACCATCAAGATTATATTCAATGTTATAATATGTGTTATAATCATTCCATCTTGCGACTAGTTCTAAATCCCCATATGTTTTTGATGAAATTGATTCTACCAATTCATCATTTAAGTACCATCCTAAAAAATCCATATTACCAAAACTATTTGGTCTTGGAAGATTAGTCTCTTCTCCTATTATATATTCACTAATATATTCATCAGGCATACTACCTTTTCCAGGATCATACGTAATAGAATAAGTCGTTCCTTCTTTTATATAAAGAGCCTTAAAACTTTTGTTTTCCTTAACTATTATACTTTCATATTCTATACCGTCTTTATCAAACCATCCGACGAAAACATAACCTGCTTCTTCTTTTATAGGTAAAGTAAATTCATTTTCTACTTCTACTTTCTCAATTTCTACATTATGTAAATATTCAAGTGTTAATTCATATACTGCAACTTGTGAATTACCAGAATCATCTGGTTTGTTACATGAACATAGGACAAAGATTGTAAATATCATAATTAAACATAAATTTAATATTTTCTTCATTTTTATTCACTCCTTTACTTTATTATACCAATTTATTATTTTTATTTCAAATATTTTTACATCTTTTACAGAAACTTTCCAAATATCGTAAATTTGGGCTTCATATTTTAAAATAAAGCAATTATAAGCTATAAACTTAATAATTGCCTTATTTTTTTAGTTATTCATTTTTTGCGTATAACTCATTGAATCTTCTACTTCAGGAATAGCCCAAGTAACAATTGATGCAATAGCGGCTACACCAACTAAAGAATAAATTACTCTGGAAATAATTACACTAATTCCATCAAATAAAAATGCAACTAAGTTAAAGTCAAATAATCCGATTAGTCCCCAGTTAAGAGCACCAATAATTAAAATGACTAATGCAATTTTTCTAATTACGCTCATATATACCTCCATAATAATTACAATGTAAAGTACTTACGATATTATTATCTTCTAATTTTTTCTTATTATACATAATTTGTTCTATTTATCTAATAAAACGAATATATATAAAAAGAAAGAGGTGCATTTATGTTTAAAAGTAAACTATTAAAAATTACTAATATTATCTTATTAATGATTGGAATCATATATCTTAGTGGATGTTCATCTAAAGCTGTTGAAAAAAGCTTTCCTGAAGAAATTAGTGAATTAAAAAGTTATAAGCTTGAAGCTACAATTCAAACATTTTTTCAAAACGGAAATAAAGAAGCTAATGTAGTTGTCTACTTTAAAGAACCAAACTTATACCGAGTTGAACTTACTAATTCTTTAGTTAACGAAAAACAGATAATGATTAAAAATGATAAAGGTGTATTTGTTATTCTTCCAAGTATTAACAAAACATTTAAAATAAATAGCAATTGGCCAACAAATAATAATCAGCCTTTTTTACTTGAATCAATTTCTAAAAACTTACTTCACAACGATGAGTTAAAAACAACAAAAGAAAATGGTCAAACAACAATTGAATTAAAAACTAAAATATTTGATAATGTCGAACCAGTTACCGAAAAGATTATTTTTGATAATAAAACAAAACTACCAAAAGAAATTTATTTATATAGAACAAATAATGAATTATTTAATCATGTAAAGTTTAATTCAATTGAAAAAAATGTAGAAATTAATTCTGATTTATTTATTGTTGATAATACAATTACTTCTTCTCGTCTTGATTATATAAAGTCACCAATTGAATTTGATCGTGCAATTACATATCCTACATTTTGTCCAGAAAATACAAAATTATTCCAAGAAACTATTTTAGGGGGCGCAAACGATAAAACTGCAATTATAAAGTTTTCAGGAGATAATCCTTTTACTTTGTTAGAATGTTATATTGATGCAAGCGAAGTTTTAAAACAAGAATATTTCTATGGTGATATATATATTATGAGTAGTTCTTTTGCTCTTGTTGCAAACGATACAGTTAAATTTTACTCTTCAGGAATTGAGTATACTCTTGCCTCAAACAAAATTACACTTGAAGATATATTTATGATTGCAGAATCACTTGGAACTTCTGATATTAAATAATTGTATAAACTTACTATATATGATAAAATAAATGTAAGCTTATTATTTTGTGAGGTTATATGAAAAAATTATTACATGTATTTGTTTTATCATTTATGCTTATAAATTTATTTTGTTTAACAAGTTGTGAAGACTTTAATAAAGAGTCATGGAATTCACTTTCAAAAGTAACATATCAAGAAATGCTTTCGAAAAATCATGATTACTATTATATTGTGTTCTATTCTCCTGACTGCGAGTTTTGTGAAGAAATACTTCCTGTTCTTTTAGAATATAATAAAAACGAATCAAATTATCCTGTATATGTTTTAAATGTTGATGATGTTAAGAACAATGACGGTATCATGGCAGATGAGGGTTATCAGTACTATTCACCAATTGGAACAGAGAACTATGCAGATGTTGTTTTAGAAAATGTTCCTGCATTAATAGCAGTTGATCATAATAAGGTTCAAATGTTAATCTCAAGTCAAACAACTGATACACCAAAATCAGAAATTATTTATTTATTAAAATAATCTAGTTTAAACTAGATTATTTTTTTGTATAAAGTATCATTTTTTGTTAATACTATAAATAAAGAAAGGATGGTTATATGCCAAAATTAATTTGTAATGTTAGCGAATGTAAATATAACTGTAAGTCTATGTGTTCAAAATATGCTATCGACGTTGATGGAATAGATTCAAGATGTAAAAAAGATACTAAGTGTTCTAGCTTTAAAAAGAAAGATGACTCCTTATTAAATTATGAGTTTGCAAATCTAGAAGAAATAACTACACCAAATACTGAAGTTTACTGTGATGTTGTTAAATGTGTTTTTGAAAGAGGGCAAAAATGTTGTGCCGATAAAGTTGTAATAAAATCTGCAAATAATGTAAATTCAAAAGACTCAAATGTAATAACTCATTGTGAAACATTTGAAAGTAAAGATTAGCCAAAACTAAAAAGTTTTGGGTTTTTCTTTTTAAATGTCTATTGCTTGCATTTGTTATAAAAATTTGATATAATAATTAAGCCTAGGGGCTTCGTACAAAGGTAGTACACCGGTCTCCAAAACCGTCAATGTGGGTTCGATTCCTACAGCCCCTGCCATTATGGCGAATGTGGTGAAGTGGTTAACACAGCGGATTGTGGCTCCGTCACGCGTGGGTTCGAATCCCATCATTCGCCCCATTAGAATGATACAATAAGTCTCTTTTGAGGCTTATTTTTTTAGCCACTTATGATACAAAAATGTTGCAAACATAGACCCATCATGTTATAATTATATTGAGGTATAGTTATGAAAAAATTAAATAAAATAGCAGAAATTTATAATAATAAAGAATTAAAAGGAATGGCAATTGAACAACAAGAAAAATGGTTAAGAGCAAAAATTGTAATGCAGTTTATATATTTAAGAGAAACAAAAGGTTACACTCAACAAGAGATTGCTGATAAGATGGGAGTAATGCGTCAACAAATAACAAGATTTGAAAATATGAGTAATTCACCTACTATTTTCTTTTTAGTAAAATATGCGAATGCATTAGATACAGAACTTGATGTTATTTTAAATGGTGTAGAAATAATAGAGGTGACTAATGGAAGAGACATATAAAATAATAAAATTTAATAATGATAATTTAGAAATAGATGTAAAAATATCTCCATTTGAGAAAACTATATGGCTCTCAATAGATCAAATTGCTTTATTATTTGGAAGAGATAAATCTGTTATTTCTAGACATATTAAAAACATATTTGAAATTAATGAATTAGACGAGATTAGCTGTGTTGCATTTTTTGCAACTGAGCTAAACAAATATGATCCACGAACTGGAAAGATAAGAAAAACAAAAGTTGATGTTAAGTATTTCAATTTAGATGTTATTATTTCGGTTGGATACAGAGTTAATTCAATTATGGGAGTAACATTTAGAAAATGGGCAAATGAAGTATTAAAGGAATATTTATTACAAGGATATGTTATTAATGAAGAAAGATCACTAGTTACTAATGAAAATTATGTAAGACTTATTAATAAAGTTGAGTCACTTGATGAAAGAGTTAGTAATATTGAAAATAATTATAAACCTCAAAAATTTAAAAATTCACAACTATTTTTTGATGGACAACTATATGATGCGTATACTTTGATTCAATCAATATTCGAAAGTGCAAATAATGAAATTATTATA
>CAJGCS010000091.1 GCA_904501965.1 uncultured Bacilli bacterium
GTCATATTATTATCAAAGATAGATGTCATAGCTTCATTTAATATATATACATCACTTTCATCTGCAATACGTTTTACTTTTTGATTTGCTTCATATATTACTTCTCCATCAAATGTAGTAATTTTTGTGATAATTGTAGGGGTAATAAATTTACCTAGATTTGCAAGAATACTAAACCCTTCACAAAGTTCTTTTGGACTTGTTTCTTTAGTACCAAGTGCAAGAGATGGAAGATCCTTAGGAATGTCACTTGAAAACCCAAAATCTATAAGCCTATTTGCAAGTTTGTCCGGGCCTAAAAACAAATGAGTTTTCATTGCATAAATATTATCAGATGTAGCTAGAGCATATACCATTGATATGTCTTGATTAGCATATATAGAGTGGTAGTTTGTTGGTGAATAACTTTTGTTTTTATAATAAAAAGTAGTAGGAGATGATTCAAATGTTGTTATTGGGGTAAAACCATTTTCAAGAGCAGTTAAATATAAGAAAGGCTTTATTGTAGAACCGGGTTGTCTTTCGGAATTTACAGCCCTGTTAAAAGTACTTTTGTTATAGTCTTTTCCACCGACTATAGCTAAAACATATCCAGTTGATGGTTCTATTATATATATAGCTGCTTCAAGACTTTCGGAATCTATTCGTTTGTTTATACTTTCTACAACACTTTCATATAAACTTGAATCTAGGGTTGTATAAACTTTTATACCTTTATATGCATAATCTTTAACAATAGGAATTTTAGATAATTCACAAATAACTATGTCTTGAAAAAACGGAGCATTAATGCTTTCATTATAGGGATTGATTCCTACAAGTGTAAGACTGCTTTCTAATGCAATTTTAGCATCTTCCTCCGATATCAAATTATCTTTTAACATTTCATTAATTATAAGATTACGTCTTTCTTTATTTTTGTTTGGATTTTTGATTGGCGAATAGATTGTTGGCCCTTTTGGAATACTTGCAAGAGCCGCAGCTTCAACAAGGGTTAATTCGTTTGCTTTTTTATTAAAATAAAACATACTTGCATCTTCTATTCCGTAGATGCCATGGTCAAAGTAAATAGAGTTTAAATATCCTTCTAAAAGTTCATCTTTGGTATACATACTTTCAAACTTAACTGAAATCATAATTTCTTGTAGTTTTCTCTTGATTGTTTGTTCTGAGTTTAGAAAAAGAGTTCTAACATATTGTTGCGTTATAGTAGAACCACCTTCAACAATTTTACTTGCTTTTATGTTTGATAAAAATGCTCCCGCAACCCTTACAATATCAATTCCTTTATGTGAATAAAAACGCTTATCTTCTATTGAAATTATGGCATTAATCAAGTTTGATGATATATCATTAAGTTTAACATAAGATTTCTTTTTATTGTTTGAGTAACTTAGGTATTTATTTCCTAAATTATCATATAGTTCAATATTTGATATTTGTGGAATTGTATTATCTAGATTAAATGTTGATATACAAAAAAAGATTACAATACCACAAAAAGAAAGAATAGAAATAGATAGAATAAATTTAGTAATATTAAGTATAATTCTTTTTTTCATATAGTCACCTTTATATTACTATTTTGACCAAATAATACAAAAAAATACTTAGGAATTGTAAATCCCAAGTATTGTTTCTTCAATTTCATCTTCCTTACAAAAATAGATGTTTTCAACAGAAGTTTGTTTGTAAAAATTTGTCACAGGTATTTTGCTTTCAGTAAGAATTCCAATAAGCTTTTGATTAAGTACTAAGAAAATATCTGAATAGATTAAGTAATCAAATGAGATTTCTTCATTATTATACATTAAGTGACAATCATCAATAAGAGTAACAGTTTCATTTATATTTAGACTTGTACAATTTTCAATTTTATTCTTTGATATTATTATTAGTTCATAATGCAAAAAAATCACCTCATAAAATAGTATATCAAAAAGTAGAAAAAATTGTTTGATTTGTGCTATAATAAGTATGATAAAAAATAGAAAATGAAAGAAATGATTTGATGAAAATTAGATGTAAAAACTGTTACAGAGTCCTAAATGAAAATGAAGACTACTGTACTAATTGTGGAGAATATTCACCAGAGATGGCTGAATATATGAAAACTGGGGTTAGAAAAGTATCACTAGGGGAGAAATTAAAAATATCATTAATTTTCTTTGCCTTTATTGCTTTTTTAGGAACAGGCGTTTTTAGTATTGGTTCTTCAATGATCCAAGGATTTATTTCTGAAAATTACATGCTTAATGTAATGAGTAAACTTTTAACAAGTATGGGACTAATAATTGCACTTGCGATTGTTTTTAGAAAAGATTTGTATAATATTATTTTTAAAGATAGCTTATTTATTACTATTAAGAACGTAGTAGTTGGCGTATTTACAATGATTATTGCATCGCGCTATGCTCCTTCTTTTAAGAAAGATAAAAAAATAATGGATGAAATATCATCATTAGAAGAAGAATATAGAAATGCAATAAGTGGTATACATGCAAAAAGTGAAACAAAAGAAGTCGCAATTTTAGTAGAAGAAGTAAGAAAGCTAAATGATATTATCAAAAAAATTGATAATGTAGCTGAAACTAGACTTGTTAGAACTTCATCTAAGCATACGCACGCAAGCGTTAAAAAAGAAAGCAAACTTTTGTCAAGAAAGGCTACACTCAAGAAAAAATATACAAAACTTCTTTTAGAAAAAAAGGAAAGTTTAAAAAAGATTTATGATAAAAAAATAGCTGAGTTAAGTTCAAAAGCGTTAATTGAGATAGAAAACAAAAAAGCTAAATCAGATAAAGTTAAGTCAATTATTGAATCAAGCAATTCATATAAAAAAATGTTTAAAGAAGAGATATTTGTTTTAAACACTTTTAAATTTTTTGCATCAATTATTATAGGGGTAATTGCAATTTCAATTTTAGTTTTATTATCAACACTACTTGATTTTGCTAAAATTATTCCAACAGGATTAATTTCATTTGTTCCTAATGGAAAAATTGGGGCTGAATTCTTTGAACTTTTATTTGTCTTATTACTTGTATCTGTATGTGAAGAATATATATATAGACATCATATTATTAATTTCTTTGATGAAGAAACAATGTTAAATGACTTTTGGACAATTGCTTTTTCTGTGATTATCTCTACTGTTCTTAGCTTTGCTTGGTTTATGTCAGTAGAAACATTACTTGTAACATTTATTATTAATATACTAATGTCATTATTATATATTAATACAAATCGTAGTTTAGGTGTAAATATTATTTTAAGATTACTAATGTATTTAGGCGTCTTAGTTTTAAATATGTATATATAGGAGAATTAAATTATGGCTTTAACAGCAGGAATTGTTGGTTTACCTAATGTTGGTAAATCTACATTATTTAATGCAATAACAAAAGCAGGAGCGTATGCTGCAAACTTCCCTTTCGCAACAATTGAACCCAATGTTGGTATTGTTGAAGTAAAGGATAAAAGATTAGATGAAATCGTTAAAATTGTTAATCCAAGAAGTATTGTACCAACATCATTTTCATTTACTGATATTGCTGGACTTGTAAAAGGTGCAAGCCGTGGTGAAGGATTAGGTAACCAATTCCTATCTCATATTCGTGATGTTGATGCAATCTGTCAAGTAGTTCGTTGCTTCGATGATTCAAATATAGTTCACGTTGAAGGACGTGTTAATCCTATTGATGATATTGAAATAATTAACTTAGAACTAATCTTTGCAGACTTAGAAGTAGTTGAAAAAAGACTTCCAAAGATTGAAAAGAAAGCACAACTTAAAGTAGATAAAGAAGCAATGTATGAGTATGATATTTTAAAAAGACTTCATGAAGCATTTTTAAATAATATTCCAGCACGTTGCGTAGAACTTACTGAAGAAGAAAAGTTCTTTATTAAAAACTATCAATTCTTAACAATGAAACCAATGTTATATGTTGCAAATGTTAGTGAAAGTGATATATCTACAGGAAACGAATATGTTGAAAAAGTACGTGAGTTTGCTTCAAAAGAAAACTCAAAAGTTGTTGTTATTAGTGCAAAAATTGAAGAAGAATTAAGTGAATTTGATGAAGAAGAAAAAGCTACTTTCATGGAAGACTTAGGTATTGAAGAAAGTGGACTTGATCAACTTATTAAAGAAGCATATAGTCTTTTAGGACTTTGTACATATTTCACTGCCGGTGAAAAAGAATGTCGTGCGTGGACATTTAAACGTGGAATGAAGGCACCTCAATGTGCTGGTATTATTCACACAGATTTTGAGAAAGGTTTTATTAAAGCTGAAACTTATTCATATGATGATTTAATGAAGTACGGAACTCCATTAAAAGTTAAAGAAGCAGGTCGCGTAAGACTTGAAGGAAAAGAATACGTAGTACAAGACGGAGACATAATGTTATTTAGATTTAATAACTAGGAGGTAAAATATGGGTGCAAATTATCGTTGTAATTTAGCAACTTCAAACGAAGCATATTTAGAAAAATTAAAGAAACGTAACGCTGAAGCTTATAAATATTTAATGCAAGGCATCGATATTATAAGCCGATTAAATGCAAAAATGTTTGAAGCATATATCGTAGGCGGAGCTGTTAGAGACATCTTATTAAATAGAGACTTTAACGATATTGATATTTGCACTACTGCTACACCAGAAGAAGTAATTGCTATTTTTCCTGAAGCTGATGACAGATTTGCAAATATGGGGGTTGTAACTCTTAAAGTTGAAAATAACAAATTTGAAATAACAACATTTAGAACTGAAGAATATTCTGGTAAGTCAAGAATTCCTACAAAAGTACATTATTCAAAGAGTTTAATAGATGATGTATTACGTCGCGATTATACAATTAATGCTCTTGCATTAAGTGCTACTTTCAACGTAATTGATATAACTAAAAAAGGCTTAAATGATGTTAAACATAAAAAGGTTCGTATAATCGGAAAAGGAAAAAGAAGATATACTGAAGATCCAATTAGA
>CAJGCS010000092.1 GCA_904501965.1 uncultured Bacilli bacterium
ATACCAACCAAGGAATGTTCTACCATCATTAATTACAAGTTCAGGTAAAGTAACTTCATCTCCTAATTCGTATTCTGTAACTAGTGGAATTGGCATATGCGTTGCATTACATAATGTTGTATTAAAATCTGCTTTCCAAGTAGTAGGAGCATTACCACTTAATACTTGACCAAGTCTTAAGATACCAACATAACTATTCCATGCATTTTGAGCGGGATTTGCTTTTGTTACTAGTGAATCAAATACTGTAAACCATGCAGTCCATTCTTCAAAGTTTTCAGAAGCATTACAGAAATATGTTTCATCAATTTCATTTTGGCCGCCTTGTTTATAGAATTTATAGCTACCTTGTGATTGTTTATCTTTCCATTGAGCGATTACCTTAGTTTTGAATGTTGCATAATCATCAGCTGGTTTTAACCAGTTATAATATGATGTAAATACATATTCAGCTACTTCTTCAATAGTTGAAGGATTAGATGTAGGAAGTTTACCTTCTGTATAAACATAAGTAATTGAGTAAACATTTTCTTCACCTTCTACCCAGTTAGCATAAACTGTTACATCGCTATTTGTACGAGGAGAAATTGCACTAATTAAATTATTTCCATCAGGATCTAATGACCAACCTGTAAATGTATAACCATCTTTTGTAGGTTTAACAAGGCTTACACCTTCGCCAAAGGCAAATGATGTAGGGGCATCAGTTGAATTTATACCACCATTTAATACATAATTAATTTTATATACAGGTGCTGGAGCATTTAAATTAATCCATGATGCATACACTGTACATCCGCTAGATACAGATGTTACTTTTTCTCCAGTAAATTCAGGGTTTAAATACCAACCTAAGAACATATGTCCTTCTTTAACAGGAGCAACAAGTTTTAATTCAGTACCAACAACACCTTGTGATACTTTATATTCATTTGTAGATGATGTTGCGCCATCATAACCAACTGTTGGAGTTGGAATAGTACCACGAAGTGCATTAAATGTAGCTGCATTAGCCTTATCAGCCGCAAGTAAGCCTTGAGTACCATAGAAGTAACCATCTAAAACGAAACCTAATGCACCTTTAAAATTAGCTGATGTTGTTGCCATTGAATATCTTGCAACAGTAAGTTGAATAGCATGTTTAGTAAGGTTAGCATATTTTTCTTTATAAGGACTTGTTCCTAAGAAACCACCAACAGCTTCTAAACCATTAACGCTATCAAAGAATAGTTGACTGTAACCATCAGCTGCACCATATCCTCCAGTAGATGTTGCATTATACCAAGCAACTGGATCACCATATTTAGCGCTAAATCCTGCCCAGTTTGTTACATGAAGTTTAGCAGCTACTTCTGATGAATCTAGTAACTCATTTTCAAATAAATATGTATAGAAATCTGCCATAAAGATTTCAGGTAAGTTTGATACAGCATCAATACCTGATGCAGGAGCAGTTACTGCATTGTGTGTCCATTCAAATGAACCACCATTTAATTCAAAATTAACAGTAAATGGTTCTCCTACAACTGGAGCTTTAATTTCTTTCCAGTTTGCATATAAAGTTACATCACCTTTTTGGTCTTTTGAAATTTCTGTAACATATGAAGTTGATCCTTCTTGTAAGCTCCAACCTAAGAATTCATAGCCTTCTTTTGTAGGAGTAGGTAAAGCAAATGCTTTTCCTTCTTCATATTCATTTAAAGTACCTTCTGGGTTAGTTCCACCATTAAGCACATAATTAATACTACTTATAACAATAACCTTTTTCCAGTTTGCATATAATTTAACATTTCCAGTTTGTGCTGAAGATAAAGCAAATAAATAGTTTGTAGATGTACTTGTTAAAGTCCAGCCTAAGAATTCATAGCCTTCTTTTGTAGGTGTTGGAAGTACAAGTTTCTCACCTTCAACATATTCTACTGGAGCATCTTTTGCGTTAGTACCACCATTTAAAACATAACTAATTTTACTAACAACTTCAATTTCTTTCCAGTTTGCATATACTGTTACATCACCAGTTTGTTCACTAGATAAAGTCATTACATATGCACTAGCACCTTCTACCATACTCCATCCTAAGAATTCATAGCCTTCTTTTGTAGGAATAGGAAGTAAATATGCTTTTCCTTCTTCATATTCAGCTTTTGCGCCTTCTGGTAAAACACCGCCATCTAGTACATAATTAATACTAGAATATACAGGATTTTTACTCCAGTTTGCATAAAGTGTTACATTTCCTGTTTTTTCTTCAGTAATCTCAGTAATATAGCCAACTCCTGATGATTCTGATAATGTCCAACCTAAGAATTCATAGCCTTCTTTTGTAGGAACAGGTAAAGTGACTTTACTACCTTCGATATAATATGTAGGAGCACCCTCAGGAAGAGTTCCTCCATCTAATTCGTAAGTAATTGTAAATTCTTTACCATTTACTTTGATTTTAAATTCATAAGTTTTTGTTTCTTCGCCTAAAGTAAATGTTGCAGTTAAGGTAAATTCTCCGATACTTAATGCAGTAACTTTATTACCTTCTATTTTTGCAACAGATTCGTTAGAGCTAGAAAATGATGATGATACGCCTTCTTGTTTTGAATATTCAACAACGAATTCATCACCTTTTGTCATTGAAGTAATCATATTAGAAAATGTTACTTCAGATAACTTTGGAGTATTATTTTGTGGTTTATTACATGAAGCTAAACCAAATAATAATACAACAACTAGTAATACTACTAATCTTTTAAAAATTTTCATTTAATCCTCCTTGTTTTATTTCTAATGTTATCATAACATAAATATCTAATTTTTTTAAACATTATGCATATTTTAAGAAAAGAAAAAACTTAATACAAAAATGTAAGTGACACTTTTGTATTAAGTTTATTTTTTAAGCTCCGTTAAATAATGTAATTGTTAAGCCAAAACTACAAATAGAACAAATTACACCAAATACAATAGCTAAATTCGAAAGAATTACGCTAGCTCTTGTAAAGCCATTTCTTGGATAGCCAAGTCTTACATGTTTGTTAGCAAACGCTTTGCTTAATGCTGTAAAAGTTATAAACATTGGTAAAAAGGAAATAAATCCAAACATTGGAATAAAGCAGAAAAATGCAACATAAAAAGCAGTAATACCAAATACAAATCCTAAAATAGAATATTTTAAACTATATTTTCTCCCATTACCTGATGTTACAGTACCATTATTTTGAGTACTAACAGTTGCACCACATTGCGGACAAAATTTATTTCCTGGTTCTAATTTATTACCACAAGCAGTACAATAAGTTTGATTACTTGTTCCACATTGAGAACAAAACTTATGACCTTCAGGGATTTCACAGCCACATACATAACAATAACTCATATTTTCTTCTCCTTATAAAATAATATAATTTATATTTATTTTACACTTAAATAATATTAATGTCAATTTTTATGAACACAAAAACAACCCATATTTGGGTTGCTAAAAGGTATAATTTTATCTCTTAACTTTTTTTCTTCTTACTAATTCAACTATAAGTAAAATCAGCCCATATGCTATCGCATATATAGGTGCCATTCCCCAAGCAGTTAAGAAAGTCCCTGATATAATAGGATCCTTAATGTGGAAGGCATCAGTAATATTAAACTGTGGTATGCTCATTAAAAAAGCTCCAAGTGTTAAATAACAAGTAAAACCAAATAATGTATAATACCACTTTTTATATGTTATATCTATTTGTTTAAATACTAAAAGTAAAATTACTAATGTTGCACATAGACTATGGTGAACAAGTCCAGATATTGTTGGTAAGTAAAATATTGAAGGGCCTTGGTCTACAAATGTTGGATACACAACTGTCGATATTCCTCCAAATAATCCAAGTAACCAAACAAAATGTAAAACACAATTATTTCTTTTCCCAAGTAGAACGGCTAAACTTAAAACCAAACTTGTTGTCCCACAAAAGCTATCTGGAATAAGAAGATACCATCTAACTTCTTCATATCTAAATACTTGTGACAAACGATTTGTTAATATTGCGATAAAAAGTAATCCTGCTACAACTTTAAGAATAATTTTTCTTGGTTTCTCGCCTTTTACAAAAATCAGTGATAAAACAATTAAAGCTGCACAAAGAGCAGTCGATATAAAAATATATAAAAAATGATCTCCTTTATATAACCCACGTGATATTTCTAAAAGAACGTTCATATATAATTCCCCCTTAAGAATTTTCCTTATAAATATTACCATTTTTTATTTTTATTTACAATATTAGACTTGATAAAAAGCATTTTTACACTCCTAAAAAGCATATAAAAAAATAGCAATTAAAACCTAATAAGGGGTTTTAATTGCTATTTCTATATATTTATCTATAATAATTAAATGTTACTTGTTTTGATGTTGGAATAAAATCAAACCAATTATATTTACTTCCGAACCACCATCTATATCCTTTAAATTCAACTAAAAATTGATTGCTTGGACAACTTGAATCTCTTACTTTATCTACAACACATCTTTCAAAGTCAAAAACAAGTACGTAACCGAAGTCTTCAGATGTAAATGTAGTAAATTCAATTACGCTAATAAAAAATTCAAAATTTTCTTTTGTTTGTTTAATAATATTTAATCTTTTCTTCATTCTTAGAATATCATCATTAAGCATTCTGTCATGCATGTTTGATAAATCATCTAAGCTTAAATAATAGCTGTCTTTAACAATTTTTTTCATCTCGTATGATGAACCATCTATATCAATTTCTGCTTGTCTGATAACCGCATTTTTTGTAGTCTTAACAAACTTATCTAGTTGGTTTTTAATATCATTAATAGTTTCATTTGAAATTTTCCAGTATCCCATATTGTCCTCCTTATTATTTTTTCATATTTATACTACCTATAAAAATAACATTTGTCAAACATTAAACTATAAGTTTTTTAAAACTCAAAATATAATCTATTATCAACGATTAAATCAGACTCAAATGTGTCATTTA